>JACMJP010000046.1 GCA_014380545.1 Chitinophagales bacterium
CAATGTTGGGCGGAAGACAATTAAATACATCCATGATATGATGAAACTTCACAGAATATTTTTGTACAATTTCCATCGGTTCCACCTGTTCTAATTTCGCCTGCGCAGAAATCCTGTCGCCGGTTTCACCGCTTGTACTTTCAACATGCCCTGCATCTGTAATATTTCTCACATAGCGCACTTTATATCCAAGGTGTGTTAAATAGCGGAGCATAAGATCATACATTACAAAACTTCTGCAGTTGCCGAGGTGTGGTTCATTATATACCGTTGGACCGCAGGCATACATTCCAACAAAAGGAGCATTTAAAGGAATAAATTTTTCTTTTTGTTTTGATAACGTATTAAAAACAAATAATTCGTTTTGATGGAATAACTCTTTTTGCATGATGGCAAAGATAAAGAGATTGAGGAAAGTGATTGACAATAAAAAAGGTAAGTGCAACATGGGGGATTGCACTTGCCTGCGAATAACATTATATTAAAACTATCAGATTTTTTATGTCCTGAAAAATTATCAAGTATCATTCAATCTCATGGGTTTGGACTTCGTCAGAAATTTGCTGATGAACATAATCATAATTGAAATCAACATTATCATCATGAGTTCCGATACCGGTATTAAATTCTTTTACTGGTTTCTTATCCGGAATCGGTAATTCTCCTTTTTCACAGCCCGCAATCGTAAGTAATGTTGCTGAAATAAATAACAGCTTTCTGAATATTTTAATTTTCATTATTAAGGATTTAATATTAAATAATTTGTGCTTACTCATTTCATGGAATTTCAGCTGTCACCCAATTTTAATTTACTGCCTATATCAGAGGCAGTAAGAAAATCATTTATGCTTTCAGATTTTGCATCATTGTAAAAAATAAAAGGGAAAATGATAATACAAAATTAAATTGATGTGAATTAAGAATCAATCACCAAAACAGGTGAATTAATAACCACTTATGAATTTCATATCTTAATTTTAGCTTTATTCAAAATCACAAATAAAAAAACAAGTGTAAAAGGACTCTACACTTGTTGCTTCTACCGTACCTATATAAAGGAGAGAGAATTCAATGGCTAATTTGTTGCTGCATCACAATTAATAATTCCATTTCCAAAAATCGCATTATCATCATCACTTTGAGTTGAAGTATTTCTCAGTTTAAATAAAATCTCAGCCGGAGAAATACCCGGAAATTTTTGTTTTACTAAAGCAGCAGCTCCGGCAGCATGCGGGGTTGCCATGCTTGATCCGCTTAATATAGCATAACTATTATTCAAGTATGTTGAATAAACATTTACACCCGGCGCAACAATACTTGCCTTGTTATATAAATTTTCCATTGAGGAAAAATCGGCAATCATTTTTTTATTATTAATAGCGCCAACTGCAATTGCGCCATAAGAATTTGCAGAATTAATTGCATCGCCCATACAATTTCCTGATGCGCATACAACAGTAACACCTGCAACCAGCATTAAATACACCGCATTCTGATAAGCAACTGAATATGTAGCAACGCCACCTAAACTCATATTTACAATATCCATATTATTATCTTTTGCCCATGCCATACCTGCAAGAACAGAAGTTAAGCTTCCTTTTCCAACATCATTTAAAACTTTAACTGCAAATAAATTCGCATCCGGGGCAACACCTTTTATCCCATTAATATTATTTCCTGCTGCGATAATTCCGGCACAATGCGTCCCGTGCCCGTTGCCATCCTGATAAGCAACAGAACCTGAAACAAAAGAAACACCACCGGAAATTATCACATCAGAATGACTTGCAATTCCTGTATCCAGAACTGCAACTTTGATATTTTTACCGGTGATGCCTTTGCTCCATGCTTGTGGTGCTTTCACTAAATCTATATTCCATGTAATTGATTTATCAGTTAAAGAGAAACTGAAATCAGCGTACCGAACAGATTCATGTTTTAAGGGTGATAGCAGAGATATAGTTGGTTTTGTTTGTGTTTCAAATTGGTTAATTAAATCAGCAGCAACTATTTGTTTATCTTCTTCAATTGCTATTATCTGTGCATCATTATTTAATTTTTCAACCTCTTTATCCGTAAGTGAAATGGATGAGCTGCCTAAGCCATGGAAATGAAATATATCATTTTCATGAATTACTTTTCCTGAAGATAAGTATGTAACTGCATCATGAATTGTAGTATCCTTAATACTTAAAATCTTAGAAACATCCCGTGCGGAAATATTTCCATTTTTATAAGTTATCACATATCGTTTTTGGGATGTATTCATTTTAATTAACTGTTACTAAGTATTCACAGATTTATATATCTGCAAAAAGATGATGCAATATTACTGTGTCAACATAGTGCCAGTCAATCCCCAATATTGGTGAGTTTCAGAAGTTTATTACCTGTAAATGGTGAAGAAGACAAATTATTTTAAATACTGAAGAATTCAACTCTATGAAAAATCACCGATATTGGTGATTGTTTGATTTACAAAAACTCTTTACATTTGAAATTCATAAACAACCACTTATGGCAAACCAGAAAAAAAAGCCGGTGAAATCTGCCGGAGAAAAAGTGAATCAGGGTACTGAAGAATTAAAATTACCTGATGAAATAAAGTTTTATCCCGATATTATTGACTTTTATAAAAATGGTCAAACCGCATTTGCGCCACATCCTATACCACTGGAAAAAGATTTAGAAAAAATAAAGGAAGCCATTGAAAAAGGTGAATACATTGCTCCTGTTTCATTACTTGAAACTAAAAAAATGAAATGGGATGGCAGCGGGTCTGTTATTGCAATTTTAGATACCGGAGTGTTTGATATGCATGATGATTTAAAAGGGCAGGTTCTCAGTAAGATAAATTACATGGGTCATGAAATAGGTGATGTGGATGACATGCAGGGACATGGCACTCACCTGGCGGGTATTATGGTTGGAAAAAATAAAAGCGGTATTCGGGGGCTTAACGGAATTGCTCAGGGAGCAAAAATTTTATCAATAAAAGTTACGCAAAAAAAATATTCTAATACTGCATGGTATAAAATTGCAGATGGTCTTGAAAGGATAATTGAGTACAATTTAAATGTAAAAACAAAACAAAAGATAACAATCGTTTTAATTGCATTTAATGCTTTTGATAATGTGGATACAGATATGTGTACCTGTCATCACCGTTTATCAATGCTAATAGAAAAACTTTACGAGGACAAAATTCCTGTGATAGTATCAGGAGGAAACAGTTATCTAAAATTCAAAAAAGAAGGCCTCGCATATCCTGCACATATTGATCATGTAATTGCAGTAGGTGCCTCAGATAATACAAAAACATCAACAATCACTTCATCAAACCTCACCTATTTTACGCAGGGAATAACGCATAACAATTCAACCTTTAAAAATATATTTCTGTGCGCCCCCGGTGCTAAAACAAATTCATGCAGTATTTCAGGTGGATATACTGAATTGCAAGGCAGCAGCCAGGCCGCAGCAGTTATGGCAGGGGTGGTAGCGCTCATGCAACAACGTTTCAGAATTGGCGCAGTGCTGCCAACCGTACAATTGATACAGGATAAATTAATGCAAAAAGCTGATGTAAAGCGAAATAATTTAGCCCGTCATTTAACAGGCAAAAACTTTCGCCATGTGAATGCAAAAAATGTAGTTAGATAAAAAAAATCAATTAACCTTAAAATTTATTATATGCCTTTACTCATTGGAAAACCCTATGTATATTTAAAAGAAACAGCCACTTCGAAAGAATTAAGTGTTGCTGTATTATGCACATCACTTGCTATTGATACCATGGTTGTGCAAAACAATACATTGGTTGTAAAGTACAAAATAACCACTACCGGAGTAATCACCGAAAAATTTGATGTAGATCGACTAATTACAACTGCAACATATACAAAAGTAATAGTAAAATTATATGATAAAAATACAGGTGTATTAAAAGGAAGCACTACTATTCCGTTCGTTACTGCTCCCCCTGTAGGAGAAAATGCTGCATACTATTCGGATTTGTATAAAGTATTTTGTTATTTACAAGCAGTGCCCACAGTAGGCACACATTTTTATTTTTATGTCAATATGGATGCGGGATACAAATTACCTGTAAATTTTACACAGATTTCCCAGCTCCCGTTAGAAAATAAAGTGATAGTATATTATGATCAAATTTCAGGCGGTTCAGGCGGCCCATCATATGGTGATTTTATTCCACCAGACCCTTCAACATATAACCGGATTGAAGTAAAAGTTAGAAATAACACAACAACAAAAGGCAAAGGAACAACAGACCAGGAAACTGCTGATTCATCAGGAGACAATTAAGTTATTTTTAATCTAAAAAAAAATATTTTTTAACTATTTAAATAATAATAAAAATGGAACCATTGAAACCTTACATTTGGGTAAATGAAAATGCAAACCCAAAAGTTGTTACCGTCATGGTAAATTGTACTACAGCAAACGGAAATTTTGATCTGCACTTTTTATCATCGCAGGATGATCTAAACAACCACAAACAACTTATTGTAAAATATCAGCTAATGGCCGGGAGTGGAGGGATTACCAGTAGGGATTTTATTTTAAATGCTGCAAATAATTACACAAACCAGGATAAAATAAAAATAGAAGTTTATTCTTCCGGCAATAATCCTGTTTTAAAAGGAATGGCTATTGCATTGCTTAACATTAATGGATTTAGTGCAAACCCGAATAAACCCATGTGCTGGATAAAAAATAATCCCGTGAATAATACTAAAGAAATATTTTTCAGGGTAAATCAATTAACAGAGCAAATACCTGTTAATCCATCAACGATCCAGCAAATTCCAAATCTAAATAAACTAATTCTTTATTATGACATGAATGGGGGTGCAGGCGGAGATTGTGAACGCTCTTATAATTTATCCGCATACAGTGATTATAATTTAGTTGAGATTCAAATAAGGAATAACGCATTAACAAAAGGAAAAGGAACAACTGACCAGGATAGTGCAGATAATCCCTGAATTAAATTAAAAGCATAACTTTAAGAGAAAGATATTGGAATAAAATATTTTGGATTTTACAAAAGAAATAAAATCATGCAGAATGCTATCAAAATATTTTATTTTGATGCTGTTGTGTTCCTATATTTTTTCCTGTAATAATCGAAATCCGGAAGTTGTTTTTAAACTTCCGCCTGCTAAAAAAAATTCACTAGAAATCATAATTGACTCACTCAATCAAAAAAGCTGGGATTTCAGAAATTCTAATAGGGATTCATTAAAATTTTATGCCTTATTAGCAATTGAAAAATCTGAAAAAATAAATTATGTATTCGGTTTGGCAGACGGATATAGCAGATTAGGGCACTACGAAAGAGAAAAAGAAAATTATAATAATTCATTAAATAACTACAGAAGAAGTTTAGAATATAGATTGTTGTTAGATAGTGCTATTCTTATCGCAAGAACCTATTCATCTATTGGAAATGTATTTATGGACTCTGAAATTTATGATTCATCTGTTTATTATCATAACAAAGCAATTGCAATTGCAGATTCAGTTAAAAATTATAAGGAGAAAGCAAACTTCTTAAATAATATGGGTACAACACAGGATAATTTTTTATTTTATGAAAAAGCTTTGGGCTCTTACTCACAAGCCCTTAAACTAAGGGAAGAATCAGGAGATGATCGTGAATCAATATTGCAGTCTTACATCAATATAGGATCTGCATATTACAATCTGGGTGAATATGATTCTGCACTTTTGTTTTTGCGAAAAGTAATCACTGAATCAAAAATTTTAAAGCCCCGTAGCGTTGCTAAAGCTTACAATAATGCCGGTCTTAATTACCAAGATCTTGACATCCCAGATAGCGCTGAATATTGTTTCAGGCAAGCCATTGAAAATTATCGTTTAGCCGATGATAAAGATGGAATAAGCAAAGGTTTAAGTAACCTTGGAATTTTATGTATGGAAGAAAAAAAAGAAGATGAGTGTATTAAATATCTTTTGGAAAGTACTGAACTTGCAAAAGAAGATAGCTCTTTTAGTTTACTCGCCACTAACTATCCTTATATCGGCGATTATTATAAAAATAAAAATCAAAACAACATTGCAGTAAAATATTATTCAGAAGCAATCCGATGCGATTCAATTGTACATATGCAAACTGATAAGCAACTCCGCAGTTATACAGATATTCAAACAAATTTTGAAAAAGAAAAAGCAAGGCTTGAGACAGAAAAAGCAAGACAGGAATTTTTACTAAAAGAACAAAAACAAATAGCAGAGACTCAAAAAGAAAAACTCATTCTAAAAATCATCATCGGATCTGCTATAGCGAGCATTGTAATTCTGTTTTTATTATTTAACCGCCGGCAATTGCGCAAAAAAATCGAATACCAGAAAAAACTTGCGCAGGACCGTACCCGCATTAGCAGCGACCTGCATGATGATATTGGCGCTGCACTCAGCAGCATAAGTATGTACAGTGATGTTGTGAAAATGCAGGTGGAAAATAAACAGTTTGATGATGCAAATCATTTGCTTACTGATATTGCTTCCACATCCAGAGAACTGATGGATAACATGAGCGACCTTGTTTGGGCAATCAACCCGAGAAATGACAGCTATGAAAAAATTATTCAGCGCACAAAATCATTTGCGCATCGTATTTTGCAAACAAAAAATATTCAATTACAATTTTCAGCATCCGATAATTTGCAAAATATAAACATGCCGATGGAAGTGCGCCATAACTTATTTATGATTTACAAGGAAGCAATTAATAATGCAGCAAAATATTCTGAAGCGAAAAATGTTACTATGGATATTCAGCGAACAGATAAAAAAATAATTTCCAAAATAACGGATGATGGAAAAGGCTTTGAAATGAAGGGAGATAAAGAAGGAAACGGATTAAAAAATATGAAACGAAGGGCTGAAGAAATTTATTCCGCCTTTAGCATGGAGTCAACTCCGGGTAAAGGAACCCAGATAGAAGTAATTTATTCCCTCAATACATGAGTCACCACTAATAGCGATTGCGTATGCCGGAAATAAGATTCAATTTTACGTTCTAATTATTTTTATATGCCTATAAGAGTTTGTGTTTTTGATGATCATAAAAAAGTGCGGGAAGCGCTGGGCGTTATCCTGAAAGGTCATTCTGATTTTGAATTTGCAGGTGCATTTGAAGATTGTAATAATGTAATTCGGGATGTTGTGTCCGCTCAACCTGATGTTATTTTAATGGATATAGAAATGCCGGGAGTTTCAGGTATAGAAGCAGTGAAAATAGTACATAAGGAATTTCCCGCAATTAAAATTATAATGCAAACAGTTTTTGCTGATGATGATAAAATATTTTATTCTATTTGTTTTGGCGCATCGGGTTATTTATTAAAAAGCACTCCCCCTGGTAAAATTTTGGAAGCACTAAAAGAAGTGAATGAAGGTGGTGCCCCTATGACCCCGCAAATTGCTTCAAAAGTATTACATCTCTTTCAGCAAAATTTACCCGGTCAACAGATGATGGTAAAGGAAGATTATCAACTTAGTAAAAGGGAAAAAGAGGTGCTTGAATTATTAGTGCAGGGTAAAAGCTTAAAAATGCTTGCCGGTGAATTGACCATCAGTTACGATACTGTGCGCTCTCATATTAAAAATATTTATGAAAAATTACATGTAGCTTCTATGACCGAAGCTGTTGCAAAAGCCATCAATGAAAGATTAGTATAATATCCCGTTTCGGCTTCTGTAATTTTTATGTATAAATTCCTCTAAAAAGGGTTTTATCCTTTACAACCTTTGCCTTTTTCATTGTATCTTTCACCTACAAACACAACACCTATATTTATGAAAAACACTCTATTCCTTGTAATCACAGCATTACTCCCTTTTGTATTAAAGGCACAAATTCCAAATCTTATCTGGGAACAAAATTATGGCGGCACACAAAACGACCGCTTATACGATGGCATGGCAACCCAGGATGGCGGCTATTTATTATCGGGCAGTTCAATCTCAAATGATGTTGATGTGAGCGGAAATCACGGTGGTGACGATTATTGGATAGTAAAAACAGATGCTGCAGGAAATTTGGAATGGCAAAAAAGTTTAGGCGGATCTATAGACGATGTTGCACTGGGGATGAATAATGATATAGACGGAAACTACATTATATCAGGTTATGCCACCTCCGGCGATGGTGATGTTTCTGGTAATTATGGTTTGGGTGATTTCTGGATCGTAAAATTGGATACATTCGGAAACATCATGTTTCAAAACCATTTTGGTGGAGCAAAAGTTGATCACTCACATCATATTGAACCCATTCCCGGTGGCGGATACATAACAGCCGGAAATTCACGATCAAACACAATTGACGTAACTGGTAATTATGGCAATTATGATTATTGGGTTGTTCGCCTGGATACTGCAGGAAATATTGTATGGCAAAAAAATATGGGCGGAACAGCATCGGATATTGCATATCCCATTTTACCAACTGCTGATGGCAAATTTATTATGAACGGCTATACGCAATCAAATAACAATGATGTATCAGGTAATCATGGTATAGGTGATTATTGGGCGGTTAAATTAAATGGCTCAGGAAATATCATCTGGAAAAAATGTTTAGGCGGAACAGGTGATGATGTGGGAAAAGATATGGCCATTGCTGATGATGGAAATTATGTTTTTGCAGGATATACAAATTCAAACGATGGTGATGTTTCGGGCAATCATGGTGCTTCTGATTTCTGGATCATAAAAACAGATACTGCTGGAAATATTTTGTGGCAAAAAACCTATGGCGGAACAAATAATGAATTATTATACTCCCTTAAAAAAACTACTGACGGAGGATTTCTGGCAGCCGGTTCATCACAATCAATTGATGGTGATGTTACCACTAATTATGGATCAGCGGATGCATGGGTTATTAAAATAGATGCGGATGGAAATCTTGAATGGCAGAAAACTTTCGGCGGCAGCGATGCTGAAGAAGCCAGGTCTGCCTTCTTAGCTTCTGATGGCGGATTTATGCTTGCCGCTTTTACCGAGTCAATTGATTTTGATGTTACTTCTACAAATGGTGCTTATGATTTCTGGTTAACAAAATTTGCTTTGGATGAAGAAATATGCGATAACGGAATAGATGATGATGCAAATAATTTAATTGATGATGGATGTGTAACGCTTAGCGTTACTCCGGGCAACGATACTATAGTTTGCAAAGGAACGATAGTGAGCTTGTGCGCAAACCCCGCAATATTCACAACTTATCAATGGTATAAAAACGGAGTAATAATTTCGGGAGCAACTTCTTCCTGTTATAACACCACTAAAACAGGAGCCTATTCTTTACAGGCAATATTGAGCAGCACTACTTATTTTTCTGATACAGTAAATGTTACTGTTGTAAATAAACCAAATGCTACAGTTACTGTATTAAGTGATCTTGATCTTTGCCCAACAGGCACTGCCCCGCTAAGGGCAAATAACGGAACAGGTTTTAGCTGGCAATGGTACAAGGACGGAAGTTTAATTTCAGGCGCAACTTCAAGAAATTATATTTCAACAACAACAGGAAATTATAAAGTGAAAGTAAGCAACTCAACAGGCTGCTTTAAAATATCACCTGAAGTAACAGTATTTACAACATGCAGAGAAAGTGATATGACTGCAAGCGAAAATAATTTCAGCATAACACCTAACCCGAACATCGGCGCTTTTATTATCAGCCTTAATAATATTCAAACAAAAGAAGATATTACTATTCAAATTATGGATATAACAGGAAAAGTTATTTTTGAAACAATAGAAAAAGCATCACAAAACATTAACCTGCATTTTAATAATAAAGACCTGCCTGCAGGAAATTATTTTGTGCGGGCCGTGAGCGAAAATGCTGTGATGGTGAGAAAGGTGATAGTTGGCAATTGATAGAAAAACTTAATTCATTATAAAATTCAATCCGGTGATGAGCTGGATTTTTTATTTAAATATTTTCGTGTGTAAGCCGGAATCATTTCCTCATCAGCCGGAGCCACCCAACCACCCCATGGAGTCATTCATTTTTAGCGACAGATACCCAAAGTCCCTATTTAGATACACGGGCAAAATTAGATGCAACAAAACCGGAAACAAGAAAGTATCGTGCAATATTTTATGATAAAGTAGCTGATAATTTAATGGGTATGTGGAGCGATGAAATAATGATAGTGGTTCCGTAAATAAATTTTTTTGATTGATTCTTTAAACATCCGCCTTCAATTTTTGAGGGCGGATTTTTTTTGTGAAGATGATGTTCCTTAATCCTGCATAATTTGGTGGGATTACTCATGAGTAATATTTAATTTAAGGGTATTCGTGAAATAGCTTCGCTTTGTTGGAGAAGGTTTTTGTAGGTTTGTTTCGCTAATAAATAAGGTATGCGATATATTTTGCCAACCACTACAAACTATGACACTAAAGGAACTTAAAGATCAAATTGCAATAACAGTCGACAATCTAAAAAACCATGGGTTGTTTCCGAAAGAGAATAATCTATTTGACTATAAAACTGAATTAAATTTTTTTAGTATTACAGATCCTGTTGATGTGTTTATGAAGAATTTCGCAAAAGACATTTTATCTTTTTGCAATGGAGATGGAGGCATTATAATACTAGGTATTAAGGAGGACAAGGCAAAAGGAACTTTAGAAGATGTAGGTTTAGACATAACCAACATTGATTTGCTAAACAAAGTTGACTTGAATTTAATTACACAAAAGTTTGAAAAAATTGCAAAAGTTGGAGTCGGTGTTGACCTCCAATCTTTCCAGACAGGAACACGGAAATTTTATTACTTACTAATTGAAAAACAAAATCAAGTTTTAATACCTGTCAATGACTTTCCTGATTATAAGATTAAGAAAGGAGAAATATTATATAGAACTTCAAGCAAGAATGAAATTGCAAATTTAACCACACAAGATTTTAATAGATTTCTTCAAATAAAGGCAAATGAAAAGAACAAAGAGTTTATGGAAATTTGGTCAAAGCTCTTGCCGGAAATTTTTGATATTAATCCAAGAGAGGTATTAATAATAAATCCAAAAAGTAATAAAATTTACGGCTTTAATGGAAAGGAAAATATATTATCCAGTAGTGACATTGAAATCGACAAGACCGACCAAGGAGTATTTAATATTATCTTAAATGCAATTTCAGCGGGGGACATCGGAAAAATTTCTGACGTAGAAGGAAAGCCTTTGTATAAAATTGTTGGTGAAATAAAATCATCTTCGCCAAGACAATACATTTCACTTTCGACTTTACTTGGAGAGGCTTTAAAAAAGGCAAAATATACAATTTCAAGTGTTCAACTAAAAGTATTAATGAAACATTTAGGCTGGGTAACAGATGACAAATTCAAAGTGGAAAATCCAATTAAAGACCCAACTAATCCGAGATTTCACCAATATATTTGGTTAGAAAACTTCGACAAAATAAAGGACGTTCATAAGGTGGTTTGTTCTGAAAAAGCAATCTCTAAAATTGTTGACGCAGTTAACGACCATTCGACACATAAAACAGTATATGGTAAGACATTGGCTAAGAGATAATACATCACATAACAGTACATTTGCAATAGGCGGCGTTTCGTTCTCCGCAAACAGTTTTGTAGTTAATCAAACATTAGTTTTTCAAATCAAGTTTAGTGGTAAAAGTCCCGCCCTTGGGGGTAGCTGCAAAACGTTAGTGGCATTTTACCGAGATCCATACACAATGTAATATTAAAAAAGCAAAAAATGAAATTAACAATTTTAATTACCATTCTTTTCATTGAACAAATAGCATTTGGACAAGACAATATTCATAAAATTGATAGTTTATTGACTTCATTTTATAACAATGGAAATCTCAATGGGAATGTATTAATCGCTGAAAAAGGAAAAGTAGTTTATAAAAAATCTTTTGGCTTTTCCAATGAAACCACAAAAGAAAAATTAAATGACAATTCAATTTTTGAATTAGCATCGGTATCAAAACAGTTTACCGCAATGGCAATTGTAATACTTAAAGAAAAAGGCAAATTGAACTACGAAGATAAAATTTCAAAATATATTCCTGAATTATCAGACTATCCTAATATTACAATAAGAAACTTGCTAAACCATACAGGCGGACTGCCTGACTATATGGAAATAATGGATACTACATTTGATAAAAGTAAGATTGCTACAAATAAAGATATTATTTCAACATTTGCGAAACTAAAACCACAGGTATTGTTTGAACCAAATACAAATTGGGAATATAGTAATACAGGCTATGCTCTATTGGCTTCTATTATTGAAAAAGTAACAGGTATGTCGTATGGTGAATATTTACACAAAGTCATTTTTAAACCCCTGGAAATGACAAATACTTTTGTTTACAGAAGAAGATTCGAACCTAAAAAAATTGATAATTATGCTTATGGGTATATCTTTTCTGATAGTTTAAATAAATACATTCTGCCAGACGATTTAGCCGAATCAAAAATCGTTGTATGGCTTGATGGAATTGTTGGAGACGGTACAGTAAACTCAACAGTAATTGATTTACTAAAATGGGACAGAGCTTTGTATACCGACAAACTAATTTCAAAAGAAAGTAAAAACGAGATTTTTACTTCAGCGGAAATAAATGATAAATCAAAAACAGATTATGGCTTTGGTTGGTTTATAGAAGACAATGGAGTTTATGGAAACATAGTAAATCATACAGGTGGTTGGCCTGGATATATGACCTTTATTGACAGGCATATACAAAATGATTATACTATAATAGTACTTTTAAATTACATCAACAATAATACCTATATACCAGTAGCAGATTTGAGGCGTATTCTTTATAATATTGAACCTATAAAATTTATTGAACTTAAAAAGGAAGAAACAGAAAAATTTGCAGGTGAATATAAAAATAGTAATGGGAAAGTCGTGAAATTGATTTGTGAAAATGGAACACTTTATAGAACAACTGATGACGGAGAAAAATTTGAACTGAAAGCCATTTCAACCACTAAATTTCAAATGATGAAATATAGTCCTGATATTTTCTATGAATTTATTATTAAAGACAATAAAGTTGAAAAATATATAATGACACAACCTGAGTTGAAAA
>JACMJP010000047.1 GCA_014380545.1 Chitinophagales bacterium
TGACTGCTCTCCATCACTCGGTTTAATTACAGTAAATGCACTGAGTGCCGCAGATTCAGTTTTAGTACCTGTGCAATGCGAATATTTTGCATTAGAAGGGCTGGGAAAATTATTAAATACAGTAAAAATTGTTCAGAACAGGCTTAATAATAATTTACAGATAGAAGGTATTTTGCTCACAATGTATGATGCAAGATTACGTTTAAGCAACCAGGTTGTAACAGAAGTAAAGAGACATTTTCAGGATATTGTCTTTGATACAATTATTCATCGCAACACCAGGTTGGGTGAAGCTCCAAGTTTTGGGAAACCGGTGATTATGTATGATGCTGATAGCACAGGCTCAGTTAATTATATGAATCTTGCAAGAGAGATATTACAAAATAATGGAAGTGTAAAGACAGATCCTGATAATGCATTTCTGGAGATCAGCCAGAATTGAGTGGTTGAATAAAATTTTAGCTAATGAAATTAGTAAATAATTATAATTTGTAAATCGTAATTCGTAATTTATAGTTTTAGTCATGAGTAAAAAATTAGATCTTGGAAAAGGCATCAGGGCGTTGCTCGAAAATATGGATGCCGAGACATCTGAACTTGTTGAAAAAACAAGAGCGGAAGTTTCTTCCACTAATTTTATTTCGCTTGAGGCAATTGAAATAAATCCCTTTCAGCCAAGAGCTGATTTTGATGAAGAAGCATTACAGGAACTGGCAAGTTCCATTAAAGTGCATGGAATTATTCAGCCCGTTACTGTAAGAAAACTAAATGCAACAAAATATCAGCTTATTTCAGGTGAAAGAAGATTGCGGGCAGCAAAAATTGCCGGCTTAAAAGAAATACCTGCTTATGTGCGCAATGCAAATGACCAGGAAATGCTGGAAATTGCTTTAATAGAAAATATTCAGCGGGAAGATTTAAATGCGATGGAAATCTCAATTCATTTCAGAAGATTATTGGATGAATGTGATCTTACACATGAACAATTAGCGGATCGCCTTGGCAAGAACAGGACAACAATTACAAATTTTCTGCGCTTATTAAAATTACCACCTGATATTCAAAATGGTTTAAAGCAAAAGAAAATTACAATGGGGCATGCAAGGGCGTTAATTAATCTGGATGATCCTGTCGGGCAAATTGCAATTTATAAAGATATCATTCAAAGGAATTTAACTGTGCGGGATGTGGAAGATATTGTTCGTGACTTTCAGAATAGTAAATCAAAAAGTGCAGGAGGAAAAGGTTTATCGCAAAAAACAATTCAGTCATCGCATCTGCCTTACGAATTCAGAAAAATTCAGGATGAATTGTCTTCCAACCTCGGAACAAGGGTTATAGTTAAAAGAAATAAAACCGGTAAGGGAGAGATTGTGATTTCATTTTTTAGTGATGATGACCTGTACCGCATAAAAGAAATCCTCGACTAAGTTATTTTTGTGTTGTGATGAGAAATTTTTTTTTCAGTGTATGTTTTTTATCTTCTGTTATTCTTTCTGCGCAAATTAACAGCGACAGTCTGCAGATTATTTTAAATGATACTCTACAAGAAGAATTTAGCACCTCTGATTCCGTAATTCAGTTTTTTGCCAATGATATTGATGGGGATAAACTTTTTATAGATACACCTGCACAAAAAAATTCTTTTATCGTTCAGGCATATCGTTTTCTTGATTCTATAAAATATGCTGCCGAAGATACAGTTGTGTATTTTGCAAATGAAATATGGAATGACTCGGCGCATTCGCCCGGAAAAGCTGCTTTATTTTCTGTAGTGCTGCCTGGTCTCGGGCAAATATATAATGGCAAGGTATGGAAGGTTCCTATTGTGTATGCAAGCCTGGGAACAGCAGGCTTCTTTATTTGGTACTGGGGTTCATACTATAATGATCTTAAAACTGCAATAATCATCCGGTTAGACGGTGATTCAACTACAATTGATGAATTTGCTGAAAATCCGAATGCCACTACTGAAGCTTTACTTGCTGAAGTTGAATACGCAAAAAAATATACCGATCTTTCTTATGTGGTTTTTTCTTTTGTTTATTTGCTAAATATTATTGATGCAATTGTTGATGCACATTTATATAACTTTGATGTGAGTGATGATCTCACAATGCACATTGATCCTTATGCAGGATTCAGCAAAAAATATTATACGCAAAATAATTACTCATCTTTTCAAACCGGAAATAAGATCCCTGTGTTTGGAATAAAAATTAATTTAAGCTTAAAATGAAAATTGCATTAATTGGATTTGGAAAAATGGGAAGGGCAATAGAAGTTGTTGCCGGTGAACATAATGCTGCAGGTAATCAACCTCAGGTTGAAATAGTATTAAAAATTGATAAAGAAAATTTAAATGATCTTACGAATGAAAATATTCATAAGGCAGATGTTGCAATTGAATTCAGCACACCTGAAACAGTTATTCAAAATGTTTTTACATGTTTGGATGCGGGCGTTCCCGTTGTAATTGGAACAACTGGATGGTATGATCAATTGGATTCAGTAATTCAGAAATGCAAAGAAAAAGATTGCGCCGTAATGTATACACCAAATTATAGCGTTGGTGTAAACTTATTTTTTGAGATAAATAAATTACTTGCGGAATTCATGCATAACCAACCTATGTATAATGTGAAAATTGCTGAAACGCACCATACAGAAAAAGCAGATTCGCCAAGCGGCACTGCATTAAAACTTGCAGGACAGATACTGGATAATATTACATCAAAAGAAAAATGGGTAAACCAGGTAACAACCAATAAAAATGAACTGGAAATAATTTCACAAAGGGTTCCAGGTGTGGCAGGCACACATGTAGTAAATTATATTTCTGAATTTGATGAAATAACAATCATTCATAAAGCACACTCAAGAAAAGGATTTGCACAGGGCGCACTCCAGGCTGCTATTTGGCTGAAAGGAAAAAAAGGTGTTTATACCATGAAAGATGTTTTGGGATTGTGAAGTTGTCAGTCAGAAGAGTTCAATAGTAGAAGTATTTAGCAATATTATATTTATTATATGATATATTTATCATCCATAATCCATTGCTCACAACAAATTAAAAAATGACATCTCTTTGATAATTCTGCACAACATGATGTAATCAAATTGTAAAAAATCTCCTTACATTTATACTGATCAAAAAACACTCAGCTATGCAGAAAAATTTACTTCTCTCCGCTGTGCTATTCTTAACTGCACACAATTTATTTGCACAAACTATTGTATTCGAAGACGATTTTGAAAGCGGTTCCGGTAACTGGGCTTCATATGAAGACTGGGATGTAACTGATGAATATGCTTTTAGTGGAAGTTACTCACTGACCGAAAGCCCTGATGATGATACCTATGAGGCAACGATTGAGCAAATCACTACAATGATCCCGACTGTTGATCTTACACTTACATTAGATGCTGATGTAAAATTTAAAGCGATGCTTGATCTTGAGGAGGGATTTGATTTTACATATCTTGAAGTATCTATAGATGCTGGTAGTACCTGGACAACAGTTGCAACATTTAATGGTGAAGATATGTTTGAATGGACTGAATATATTATCCCGCTCGGAGGTTTTGTTGGCCATCCTGAAGTGAAATTGCGTTTTCGTTTTGATCCTGATGATTTTGTTGAATATGATGGAATGTATATAGATGATATTGTTATCACAAAATATAATATTGATAATTCGCCTCCGCTTATTTTACATGATGCACTTATTTTGAACGAAGGAACACTTGAAGAAAATAATTTGAACGCAGATATAATTGATATTTCCGGAATTGCAAGTGCAGAATTATTTTATAGTGTTGATGGAAGTGCTTACACAAGTGTTGATGGAATAAATACAGCTTTTGATAATTATTTATTTACTGTTCCTGAACAGGAACCAGGAGCATTTGTAGATTATTATATAACTGCAACAGATGATTACGGATCACCTAATACTGCTGTTAGTGATACCTTTACTTACATATCCGGAAATTACGTTTCCTATGATGATGCAACAGTGGATTTTGTATATGATGTTGGTGAACTTACCTTCAGAGAGGAAGTTGCTGTTAAATTTACTTTTGAAGGAGAAACTGATCTTGTGGCTGCAGTTATAAGAAATTATACTGATCCCGGAAAATTAAATGATAGTATAACTATTCATGTTTGGGAAGATGATGGAGGATATCCGGGAGATGATTTAATTACACCATTTACATTATACCCTGAAGCAACATTTTCTGCACCTTATATTGGAACAAAAATAGATTTGCGACCTTATGCAGATGTATTAAGCGGTATTGAAGGTGATGTATTTATTGGCTACTCATGCGATAGTGTTGCATGGTTAACTTATACAAGTACCGGTTTACTTAACAGGTCATATTACAGCTCCTCTGGATATTGGTATGAATTCGTCGGCGATTTTCATTTCCGTGCAATTACAAGTGAAATTGAAGGAGCGCCTGTTGCAAATTTCATGTATGATTTAGCGGGGGAACCTGTTGTTGAGTTTACTGATCTCTCTACATCATCTCCTGATGATTGGTATTGGGATTTTGGTGATGGGGTAACATCGTCGGCAACAGATCCTGTGCATGAATATTTAAGCAATGGTACTTTTAATGTTTGTTTAACTGTTACAAATGATGTGGGTGAAGATTCTTATTGCGAGATCATAACTATTGATAGTTATCTTCCACCTGATGCGGAATTTTCTTTTTTTGGTGACCCTGTTGTTTCATTTAATGACGCTTCTGCAAATGACCCTTCCTCCTGGTATTGGATATTTGATGATGACGAAACAAGTACCGAACAAAATCCTGTGCATACATATGCTGCAAACGGAGAATACTATGTGTGTTTAACAGCCTACAATGTAACTGGTAGCGATTCTAAATGTTATCTGGTTACGATTGACGGATATGAAGTAACACCTGTTACAGATTTTACTTATGAAGTGAATGATAATGTAGCAAGTTTTACAGACCTTTCATTAAATACGCCAACGGAATGGAATTGGGTTTTTGGTGACGGTGCTTCAAGTGATTTGCAGAACCCTATTCACTTCTATGATGATGAGGGTGATTATGAAGTATGTTTAACTACTGCGAATGGTGCAGGAGAAAATACAATGTGTAAAACAATTCAGGTTGTTGTTGATATTGAAGATGCAGCTTCAATGGGAATAACAATTTTCCCAAACCCGGCCAATGATTTCATACAGTTACAATTTGTGGAGACTGTTTCTGAAAAAAATATATCCATCTATAATTCAACGGGAGTGCTGATGCAGGAAATGAATAATAACACACAAGTCTTATTTATAGATGTAAAAAAATACCCTGAAGGAATATATTACATATATATACAATATGGAAATACAAACGGAATAGCAACTGTTAGTATAAATCATTAAAAAATATTTGAGCATTTATTAATTATGTATTTATTTAGCGGTGAAATTTTTTCACCGCTTTTTTATGAATACTATTTTGCAGATAATAAACGAATCAGAGAAAATTCTTTTAATAGAATATAATTCTGGAGAATATGAAAGTGCTGTTGATCTGCGCCATGACATATTGCGCAAACCATTGGGTTTAGTATTCACTCCACAGCAGCTTTCTGAAGAAAAACATAATTATCACTTAGCATATTATAACGACAATATCTTAATTGCTTACTTAATGTTAGTACCTGAAAATGATGGCAGAATAAAAATGAAACAGGTTGCAGTTGCAAATACATGGCAGGGAAAAGGTGTCGGATCTAAACTTGTTTTAGCTGCAGAAACATTCTCTAAAGCAAAAGGATTTACAGTTTTGTATTGCCATGCAAGAGATAAGGCTGTTCCGTTCTATGAAAAATTGAATTATAATAGGGTAGGGGATATGTTCAGGGAAGTCACTATTCCGCATTACCAAATGGATAAAGAATTAACCTAATCATTTACTAAATAATTTTTTAAAAAATGATTGTTTTTCAGGAAACGGAAAATAATTGATATGGGGGAATTTTGGATACAATTGTTTTTCTTTTATATGCAGAAGATCTGTCCGGCGCATTTTTAATTCTTCAGTTGCAGGGAATTTATCAATAATAAATTTTGGGCTCACTTCGGTTTTTGTGGGGTCAGGTATAATTTCAATTTTCACCTTTGTTAAACCGGCATGTGTATAATTTAATTTTTTTGCTGCTATAAGGGTAAGGTCAATACATCTTTTATTCCATTGAGGCATCCTGTCATTAATACGCAGGATGACTACAGAATCATTTGAAAGATTTGTAACCTTTACCCAGCAGTTTAAAGGAAGGTATTTATGTGCAGCAGTCATTTTATTCTGTGTAAATATTTCTCCTGTTGCTGTTTTTCTTCCAACAAATTTATCATGATAATAACTTGCGATACCCGTTTCTGTATATCCCGGCTTGTATTGTGCATATGCCTGAGATGAAAATAAACAGGAGAAAATAAAAATTCCGGTGTATAATATCGAAGCTCTTTTTCTTTTCACAATCCCTGAATTTATATAGTAAATTATAAAGCGCAACTTAATTCAAATTTTAAGTTGCGCTTCACAAATATGAAAAAATATCTTTAATCTAACAATATAAAATTATGTGTTATATCGCCATGCGAAGTATGGAAAGTAATATAATATGACCCCAGTTCTATTCCCTCAAGAAGTATAATTTCAAAATCATCCCTCCCTATCAAATTATCTATTTCTACAATTTCACCTGTTGTTTTATATATCTGGTACCCGTAAACAGAAAGATTTACCGGGCTAACATGCATAGTTCTGTGAGTAACGGGATTTGGGTATATTTTTACTGTTCTAAATACTAGTCCACCACCAAGCGGTAAAGATTTTTCCTGTGCATGATCATTCAATAAAAATTCAGAATGTTCTTCCTGAACATCGGTATTAACTGTCTGTGCTTGTATAGAAATAGTAAAAAGAATTAGTAAACCTAACAAAGTAAATATGCGCATAGGCAACAGTTTTTAATTTTAAAGGAGTAATTTCCCCGACTAAATTAAACAAACTTTCTGATTTACAAAATTTATTCTTATACAACCCTTCACAGAATGCCCATTAAAAGAGCCTTAATATCCCTTTCGCCTTCTTTTCTTCCAGTTCAAGAAGCCACTGTTTGCGCCATAGTTCACCTGCATAACCAACCAGTTTTCCATCAGCGCCAATAACCCTGTGGCAGGGGATAATTACTGCAATAGGATTTCTGCCATTTGCTGCACCTACCGCCCGTATACCTTTTATATCGCCAATTTGAGTGGCAACCTGTGCATAAGAACTTGTATTGCCGTATTGTATTGTAAGCAATTGCTGCCACACTTTTTTTTGGAATTCTGTTCCATCAGGAGCCAGAGTAAGTTCGAAGGTTTTTCTTTTACCAGCAAAATACTCCTGCAATTGCATTTTACATTGCAATAAAATTTCCGGAAGCTCTGCAGTATGCGGATCATTTTCTTCTGTAAAATTTACGGCAGTAATATGATTCTCTGTTCCGTTAATTTTAATAAAACCGAGGGGTGATAAAAATGTAAGTGTGTATACTTGTATCATTTTTTTAATCCGGGTTTTATTAATACATATAAATGACTATTGATGTATTCATTGTTTTTTATGTAAGCAAATTTACGAATGCTCTCTAAATAAAAACCTGCTTTCTCCAAAACTTTTTGTGATGAGATATTTTTCTCAAATACACCTGCTTCAAGCCGTATAATTTCAAAATTGGAAAATATATATTCCGAAAATGCCTTTACTGCTCTTGTCATAATTCCTTTTCCCCAATATTTTTCTCCAAGCCAGTAACCAACTTCTGCAGATAACCTGTCAATATCTTTTCCTGGAATAAGGCCGATCATGCCAATTGCAACATCATTATAACAAATTGCAAGATTGTGTTTTGTATTACTGCTAATATTTCTTTCCACCCATTGTATGCCATCCTGCAAAGTATATGGATGCGGAAAAAAATCTCTCATGTTGTTCCATATTTTTATATTATTTCCGTTTTCAGAAATAGCATATTCATCTCCGTTTCTTAATAATCTTAATGTTATATGTTCATCAACTGCAATCATTTTTTTTATTTAAATTTAAGAAATTAAAATACCTGGTTTACTTCACTTCCGTTAACTATTATGAAAATAATACTTCAGAGTATGAAAATAGAATCATTTTCTTTCAGGCCTGAAAAATTATTTTTGCAAAAGCTGTTGTGTTTTTACGAATATATGGTTTGTGCAAAAGTTGTGATATACAGGATTGTAATAATTTTTCATGAAATAAAAATATACATAAACCTTGACTTGTGTAACAGAATGCAGTACCTTTTACCTCAAAACAGCTCAATTATGAATGCGTTACAAAAATTACAAACCTATGGAGAAACACATCATCCTAAATGGTTAGACCTGCTGCGCATAGTGCTCGGGGTAATTTTGGTGTCGAAAGGATTATATTATATTAGCAATAATGATGTGCTGGGTAATATCTTAAAGAACAGCCGTTTCCCAATGTACAGTATGATCATTGTCCATTATGTTGCCTTTGCACACCTTATTGGAGGCATTTTAATTATCATAGGTATGGTAACCCGTATCGCAATTTTATTCCAGATACCTATTTTACTTGGGGCAATATTTTTTGTTGAATCTTCTGAAGGTATTTTATCAACGAATTCAAATTTATGGTTCGCAATATTGGTTTTGTTTTTACTCATTTTCTTTTTTATTTATGGTTCTGGTCCCTGGAGTGCAGATGCAATTTTAGAAAAGAATAAAAAAGATTGGGATGTGAAGGATATTTGATGTGGTGAGTGGTGAGTGGTGAGTGGTGAGTGGTGAGTGGTGAGTGGTGAGTGGTGAGTGCTGAAGTTCTGTACCCCGAAAGGGGTTCTACTCAACAGCCCAGGGTCGTGAGCGCAGCGAGCGCACCCAGGGACCACGCCAGAGAGAATCATTGAACTCCGTAGGAGTTCCACAGGAGACGCCTGTGCCGCAATCTGTGCATCCTGCCTTCTCGACGAAGAATCGCCAACTCTTTCTTATTCACCCAGGGTGCGCTCACGACCCTGGGCTTTTGAGTGCAACGCCTACGGCGTAGGAAAACCGCACCGGCCACCCGGGGATCACTATTCCCTCGGAACGGAATTCAGCAGGTCCAGGTAGCGCTGGGCGATGGCGCGATCGGCGAATCCGTGGGTATTGCCAGCTTCTTGCAACGCGGATTGAAAGATCGTGCGAGCCTGCTTGGTATCGCCCGCTTCCA
>JACMJP010000305.1 GCA_014380545.1 Chitinophagales bacterium
GATATCCCCGCATTTCAGAGAAATGTATTAGTTCGTTTTATTATTGCTCCCTTACGGGCTCCAAGGTCAGCAAAAAGTTATAAGAAAATCTGGATGGAAGAAGGCTCTCCGCTTTTAGTCTATTCCGAAAGAGCTGCAAAAAAATTACAAACGGTGTTGGGAGAAAACTTTATTGTGCAGCTAGCAATGCGCTATCAAAACCCTTCTATTGAAAGGGGCTTAAATATGTTGAGAGAAAATAATGTAGAGAAAATTATTGTAGTTCCTTTGTTTCCACAATATGCTTCCGCATCTAATGGATCTGCACAGTCGGAGGTGATGCGCATTGTAAGAAAATGGTTTGCAATTCCTGATATTCATTTCATGGGAAGTTTTCACAACAATGGTTTATTTATTAAAGCATTTTCTGAGATCGGAAAAAAATACCAGCCTGAAAATTATGATCATATTTTATTTAGTTTTCACGGTTTACCGGAAAGACAAATTAAAAAGACAGTACCACAAAATAATTGTTTAACAGAAAATTGTTGTGATTGTATTCATGAAAAAAACCAACTTTGTTATCGTGCACAATGTTTTGATACAGCAAGATTGATTGCAGCACAGTTAGATATTGTGAAAGAAAAATATACAGTTTGTTTTCAGTCAAGGCTTGGCAAAACACCCTGGATAAAACCATATACTACAGATGTAATTAAAAAAATTGCGCAGGAAGGAAAAAAGAAAATACTGGTTTTTTCGCCTGCATTTGTTGCAGATTGCCTTGAGACCATTTATGAAATAGGAGTAGAGTATGATCTTGAATTTAAAAAACTGGGGGGCGAAAAAATTCAATTGGTGGAAAGTTTAAATGATAGTGATGTTTGGATAGAGTGTCTTCGCCAGAGATTGATGTCAGATGGAAGCATCTGACAAAATCAAAACATCTCATCATTCCCACCGTCATAACCCTCCTGACCGCTTCTTGTTCTTCTGTTATTATCCTGCTGCCCAAATTTGTAAGTAAGTTTTGCTGTAAATATTTGTGATTCCCGCTTACGGATATTTGTACTATAATAATTTATACCTTCAGAGAATCCACCCCATTGCCTTGTATCAAAAATATCGCTCATTGAAAGATTTAAGCTGAGTTTATTTTTAAAGAAATCCTGTTTTAATCCAGCATCTGCATAAAATACTGCATCAGATTTTCCCTGCGCAAAACTCCATGGAGTATTATAACTTACAGTAACCTGGAAAGATGTTGCTTTTGCAAGCTGGAAAAAATTCATCACACGGATATTATAATTAAATAGTGAATTCGTTAATCCTGCTTCGAGATTTTGTGCATCCACAAGTGTCTGATTAAAATTAAAACTTCCTGTTGCATTCCACCATTTATAAAACTCACTTCTTAAGATCAACTCAATTCCATACTGGCTTTCCGAATTATAATTCTGGAAGGTCATATTTGAAATTCCTGCCGAATCTACAGTAATGTATGGGGAAATTTCATTCAATGTTTGTTCATAAAAGAGTGATGCATCAATAGTATGTTTTTCAAAATATTTAGTGAAGCCAATTTCATAACTGTTTTCGTATTCAGGTTCAAGAAAAGGATTTCCAAACCGTAAATTATAAGGATCGGAATAATCTGGAAATGGATTTAAGAACCAGCTATTCGGGCGATCAATCCTTCGGCTGTAGCTTGCAGTAAATTCTGTTTTGTCATTTAACTTATATGCAAGGTGCGCACTTGGAAACAATCCGAAATAATTATTTTCAAATGTTTCGCTGGTTGTAGTTAATTCTGAATTTGTATAAGTTTGTTCGGCCCGCAAACCAATTTGATAACCTAATTTCTTAATGCTTGAATTCCAGATAAGATAACCCGCAAACACATCTTCATCATAAATAAATTGATTACTAATAAGCAGATCGTTTACAAATACATCGGCAATTGTATCAAAACTTTCAGAGTTAATTGTGTTGTCCTTTATTTCTTTTGTGTATTTAAAACCGGTTTCAAATTTATTTCCGTTCTTAAATGGATGTACATAATCTATCGCTGCAGCCGCATCAGTATTAATTCCTGGTCTTGCAATATTTTGTAAAAATGGTTCGCCCAATGTCATATCAAGAAGATCAAAATAACTTTCAAAATAATTTGTAAGATCATTCATGTCAGTTCTGTTATAATTTGCATCAAAACTTAAATAATGTTTTGCATCCTCATAGATCTTTTTATAATTCATGGCAACATTGTAAGAAAAATTATGGCCACTGCCATCTGCTATCCTTGTGCTGGTTGAGGTGAGCGCACTGTCAGCATTTAAAAATGAATAATAAGTTGTATTGAGATTGTTCATTTCACCGCCATGAATCATTCCGCTAAAACCAAGTGTATTTTTTTCATTCAGATAAAAATCAATTCCTCCCCTTCCCATATGCATTGCAGAAATATTTTCAGAAGCTGATATAGAGTTGGTATAAAATGTAGTATCGGTTTCAAATGTTTTTCGGAATGTTTCACCGGATCCTCCCCTGTCATCGTGACGATAAGTATAACTTGAATACACATTCATTTTTGGGTTGCGATAATTTAATGCTATGCCAGCTTCATATCCCGGAGTAGTAGAAATACCTGCAGTAATATTTCCATT
This sequence comes from Chitinophagales bacterium, assembly GCA_014380545.1. Taxonomy (GTDB): domain Bacteria; phylum Bacteroidota; class Bacteroidia; order Chitinophagales; family BACL12; genus JACMJP01. The sequence continues at coordinate 2,643 of JACMJP010000305.1, forward strand.
CATTCCTGATTGTTTATTTTTTTTCATCACGATATTAATAATGCCCGCACCGCCCTCTGCTTCATATCTTGCTGATGGATTTGTAACCACTTCAACACTTTCAATATTTCCTGCAGGAATTTGTTCCAATATTGCATTTAAACTACTTCCTGAAAAGCCTGTTGGTTTACCATCTATCCAAATCCGCACACCTGTATTTCCCCTTAAAGAAATATTTCCGTCAATATCAATTGTTACACTCGGAATTGTTTGCAACACATCACTTGCATTGCCGCTGCTTGCAACAATATCCTTTTCTACATTATACACTTTTTTATCAATACTATTCTGAAAATAACTTTGCTCCGCAATGATTTCTACTTTTTCTAATTCATTTGTACTTTCTTTTAATTCAATTAATCCAACATTATTAAACGGGGGTTGTGCTGTAACCTGAATTTCTTTTTTTATTTTTTCATATCCAATATATTGTATCTGCAACTGATAATTTCCTGCAGTAATTTCTTTTAAAAAGAATTTTCCTTCAGCGTCAGTTATCGCACCTGAAAGAATTGTTGAGTCATTTAATTTAGTAATAGAAACAGCAGCAAATTCAACGGGCTTTTTCGTTTTAACGTCAATCACTTTTCCTGTAACAACAGAACCACTCATATTTTGCTGAACTTGTGCATGGATTGTACAAATAAATAAAAGGGATAGGATAACACTAATACATATTTTCATACTTGCAAATTTCGCATTTTCTGACTGCATTAAAAAATTTGGGTTGAATGCATTAACAGAATTTAAGTAAACATGTTTAACCGATCATTTATAGCATATCATATCAGGTGTTTTGAAAATGTTTCGTATTTTTCCGAATTAAAATTTATTTGTGGATAAGAAGATACAACGACTTGAAAATAAAAAAGCTGAAGCATTGCTGGGTGGAGGTAATGAACGTATTGAACAGCAACATAAGAAAGGTAAACTGACTGCAAGGGAGCGCATCCATTTATTGATTGATGAAGGAACTTTTGAGGAGATAGGTATCCTTAAGGTGCATCGCAATCATGATTTCGGAATGGAGAAACAACGTTATTATGGCGATGGTGTAATTACAGGTTATGGAAAAATAAATGGCAGATTAGTATATATATATGCGCAGGATTTTACTGTATTCGGTGGAAGTTTAAGTGAAACACATGCTGAAAAAATTTGCCGCATCATGGATCTTGCAATGCAAAATGGAGCGCCTGTTATAGGGTTAAATGACAGCGGTGGTGCAAGAATTCAGGAAGGTGTAAATTCTCTCGGAGGATATGCTGATATTTTTTATCGCAACACAATGGCTAGCGGAGTTATTCCGCAAATTAGTGCAGTGATGGGTCCTTGTGCTGGTGGTGCTGTTTATTCACCAGCTATTACAGATTTTATTTTAATGGTTGAAAAAACATCTTATATGTTTGTTACCGGGCCCAATGTTGTGAAAACTGTAACACATGAAGATGTAACAAGTGAAGAACTGGGTGGTGCAATTACGCATGCAAGTAAAAGTGGGGTTGCACACTATGCATGTGCAAATGGTCTGGATTGTATTGATAAAATAAAAAAACTGTTGAGTTATATTCCGCAAAATTGTGAAGAAGATGCACCTGTATATCACTACAATTTGCAGCAAGATGAATCAAGAATAAAATTAAATTCAATTATTCCTGAAAATCCGAATCAACCTTATGACATAAGAGACGTAATTCAGGAAGTTGCTGATGAGGATTCTTTTTTTGAAGTACATCAATTATATGCTGAAAATATTGTTGTGGGTTTCGCAAGAATTGCAGGAAGAAGTATTGGTATTGTCGCAAATCAACCGGCGATATTAGCAGGTGTTTTAGATATTGAAGCAAGTAAAAAAGCAGCGAGGTTTGTTCGCTTCTGCGATTGTTTTAATATTCCATTATTGGTGTTTGAAGATGTACCCGGATTTTTACCCGGCACTGACCAGGAGTGGCATGGTATCATTGCAAACGGCGCAAAATTATTATTTGCCTTTTGCGAAGCAACTGTACCGAGAATAACTGTTATAACAAGAAAAGCTTATGGCGGCGCTTATGATGTGATGAACAGTAAACATATTGGAGCGGATATGAATTTTGCATGGCCATCGGCGGAAATTGCTGTAATGGGACCAAAAGGCGCTGCAGAAATTATTTTTAAAAAAGAAATTGAAGAGGCTGAAGACAAAGAAAAAAAATTACAGGAAAAAATTGATGAGTACACAAATAAATTTGCTGACCCTTATCGTGCTGCTTACCGTGGATTTGTTGATGAAATAATAATTCCTGCAGAAACTAGAATGAAAGTAATTCGTGCTTTGGAAATGCTGCAAAACAAAGTAGCAAAATTGCCCAAAAAGAAACATGGAAATATTCCGTTGTGAGATAATGTGCTAATGAAAATTGGGAATATTTAAATGAATAAATAATCTTAAATTATAATTTATAAATAAATATAAATGTCAACGAAAATTAAATCAATTGTAGGTAAAAATGAATTGGATTTTTTAGAAAGATATATTAATAATCCATCTCCTACAGGTTACGAAGCTGCTGGGCAGAAAATCTGGTTAAAATATATCACACAATATACAGATGATCATTTTGTTGACAATTATGGCAGTGTTGCGGCAATTATAAATCCGAAAGCAGAATATAAAGTTGTTATTGAAGCACATGCGGATGAAATTGCATGGGCTGTTCATTTTATTAGTGATGAAGGATTTATTTATGTTGAACGTATAGGTGGCAGCGACCATTTAATTGCCCCCAGTAAAAAAGTAAATATTCATACTGAAAAAGGAATTATAAAAGCAGTTTTCGGCTGGCCCGCTATCCATACAAGGAAAAGTGAAAGTGAAGATAAACCCGAAATGAAAAATATTTTTATTGATTGCGGTTGTTCAAATAAAAAAGAGGTTGAAAAGCTCGGTGTGCAGGTGGGCGATGTAATTACATTTGACGATAATTTTATGCTGCTTAATAATAATTACTATGTGGGTCGGGCATTAGATAATCGTATAGGCGGATTTATGATAGCACAGGTAGCAAGATTAATAAAAGAAAATAAAAAGAAATTACCTTTTGCACTATATATTGTTAACAGTGTGCAGGAGGAAATCGGTTTAAGGGGAGCGGAAATGATGGCGCATGCTATCAAACCCCATTGTGCAATTATAACGGATGTATGCCACGACAGTAATACTCCGATGATGAATAAAAATATTGAAGGGGATATAAAAGCAGGCAAAGGTCCAACGCTCACAAAAGGTCCGGCTGTGCATAATACATTATTGAAATTAATTATAGATACAGCAAATGAAAATAAAATTCCATTTCAAAGGGATGTAGTAAACCAAAGAACAGGAACTGACACGGATGCATTCGCATATTCAAATGGTGGTGTCCCTTCAGCGTTAATTTCTTTACCCCTTCGTTATATGCACACAACAGTTGAATGTGCACACAAAGATGATGTAGAGAATGTTATCAAGCTCATTTATCACTCACTTGGGAAAATAAAAACGGGGATGAATTTTAAGTATTTGTAAAATAAAGAAAAGGAAAATTCAGTTAATTCATCACCTCAGCTAATTTTTCTTCCAGCATATCGCCTCTTAAATTTTCTGCAATAATATTTCCATCTTTATCCAAGAGAAAATTCATTGGTATACCGGTAATATTATATGTTTTTGCAGCAGCAGAATTCCATTTACTTAATTCACTTACATGATATTGCCAGCTTAATTCATCTTTTGCTATTGCAGCTATCCAGGCATCTTTATCATTATCAAGTGAAACACTGTAAATAGTAAACCCTTTATCTTTATATTTATTATAAGTAGCAACCACATTTGGGTTTTCTTTTCTGCAGGGTCCACACCAGCTTGCCCAAAAATCAAGTAACACATATTGTCCTTTCAGGTCGCTTAATTTCATTTCTTTTCCATCAGGGTCGGGCAAGTTAATGTCCGGGGCATGTTTGCCAATAAAACTTTTTGCTTTTGTATCCATCATAATTGTTTCATATTTGGCAACTTTTTTTATGAGCTCTTTTAAATAAGCAGATGATGAATCTGCTGTTGCATTTCTTTTCTTACTTATATCACTAATGTTTTCATAATGTGTATCAAAAGATAAACTTTCTAATGCAAGCACTGCATTTGCAATTTCCTTTGTGGTGTCAGCAAATGTTTTTATATAATCAAAATAACCATTTATATCAGTATTCATTTTTTGGTTAAACACTCTTGCAAGTGAATCATTCCCTGCCTGCTTATACTGGGAGATCATTCCCTGTGTTTGCATAATATCCGTATTAATTGTACGAAGTTTGTCTATATAATTATATAATGCAGTTGTGGAAACTGATCCTATAATTGTCGGATTTTGTTGTATCTGACCTTTATCTGCCTGCAATTTTATCTGTTCATCATAAATAGAAAGCAAAACATAAAAATTATTATCACCAACAACCTTTAATCTGCAGATGGTTCTTTCAGGAACATAATTTTTTATTTTGAATTTCCCCTGCGCATCACTTCTTGCTGTATCAATTACAACTGTTTTAGGGTTGCCATTAATATTCGGGAAAGAAAATGTTTCAAGGACGATCCGCTGATCTTCTGCTCCTGTAATTTCACCATCTATAGTAAATGATGCTCCTGATTTCTCTGAGCAGGAAGCGATTATAACTATCGCAAAAATGAATACTGTTATTTTATTATATAATCTCATGAATATTTTTTTATTTAATTTTTTTTTGATTTACAACTCACTTGTTTACTACCCGCCATTCAGTTTCTCTTCCAATATTTTCGTTGCTATTTTTGGATCTGCTTTTCCGCCACTCATTTTCATTACTTCGCCCATAAATAAACCCATTAAACCCTTTTTACCATTTTTATATTCTGCAACTTTTTCAGGATATTTTGCCAATGCATCTTCAGCTAATGCTTCAATTAAGCTGCTATCCTGCTGTTGAATTAAATTTAATTTCTTAGCTAAACCTTCTGCTGTCTCATTTGGTTCATTCAGCAACGCCGGAAATAATTGCTGCGTTACAATGGTGAAATTTATTTTACCAGTATCTATCAGTTGAATTATTTCTGTAAGGTGATTTGTAGTTAACGGAAATTCAAAAATGTCTTTTGCATTTGTATTACACCATTCCTTAACAGGGCCTATGATCCAGTTTGCTGCTGATTTATAATTTTTAGTTTTAGTTATTAATTCTTCAAAATATAAAGAAACATTTTTTTCACTTGTAAGAATTTCTGCATCATAAACACTCAAATGTAATTGCTCAATATATTTATGCATGAGTTGTTTTGGCAACGCAGGCATTTCTTTTTTCACATCATCAATCATTTTTTCCGTAACAATTAAAGGTGGCAGATCCGGTTCAGGAAAATACCTGTAGTCATGTGCACTTTCTTTACTACGCATACTTTTAGTAGAACCGTTTATTCCATCAAAACTTCTGGTTTCCTGCACTATCGTTTCACCCTTTTCAATTGCATCAATTTGTCTTTTTATTTCAAATTCAATTGCCCTTTTCACATTGCGGATGCTATTCATATTTTTTACTTCCACCTTCACACCAAAATCTTTTTCATCTTTTTTCCGCACACTTATATTTGCATCGCAACGCAAACTTCCTTCTTCCATATTGCCATCGCAGATATCAAGATGTCGTACAAGTTTTCTTATTTCAGTTATATAATCATAGGCTTCATCAGCACTTCTTAAATCGGGTTCACTCACAATTTCAATTAATGGAGTGCCTGCACGGTTAAGATCAATTAATGTATAAAAAGGATCAAGGTCATGAATACTTTTTCCGGCATCTTCTTCCATGTGAATTCTTGTGATGCCTATTTTTTTTTCTTTGCCGAATTCACCAATTAAAATATACCCGTTTGTGCAAAGGGGAGTTTTATCCTGCGTAATCTGGTAACCTTTTGGCAAATCAGCATAGAAATAATTTTTTCTTGCAAATTGATTTACTTTCGTAATGCTGCAATTACATGCAATACCCATTTTCATTGCAAATTCCAAAGTTCTTTTATTAAATACAGGCAAACTGCCCGGATGACCAAGTGTAACCACACTCACATGTGTATTTGCCTCACCGCCGTATGCCGCAATATCACCTGAATATGCTTTTGTTTTAGTAAGCAATTGAGTATGCACTTCAAGACCTATAACCACTTCATACGTATCGTAAATATTCATATTGTGTGCAAAGATACAAAGATGCTTTTTTCCTGATGTGTTTATTCCCGGTCATTGCATCGTCACCTCAAAATAATAGCAATGTAAAATATATTTTTGATGAAAGTTGTGTGACAACATCATACTTTGTTTATGTTTGTTTTGCACCTACAATAAATATCACTAAAACTTCGGGTTTATGAAAATTACAGCATTACTAATTTTTATTTGCATGTTAACTATGCAGATAAATGCGCAAACGAATATTATTGACATAAATGACATTGAAGCATTTATCAATAATAATGGAACAATTTCTTTTGAAGATGAAGAATCACATTTTGAAGTACCAAAAGGCTCCGGAGATCATACCATTTTTGCCGGGCAGGTTTGGATGGGCGGCATTGATGATGGCGGTCAATTACATGTTGCAGCGCAAACATATAGACAAAGTGGTGATGATTTTTGGGCAGGGCCGATTGCTGATGATTACACTGCATCGGTGTATGCTGATACATATGAAAGGGTTTGGATAATTGATAAAGCGTCAATTGAAGATCACAAATTAAATTGGGATGAGGGGGGATATATTGTTCCGGATGCAATTATTGACTGGCCCGGTAATGGAAACACCACAAATGGTGAGGCAGAATTTCTTGCTCCATTCTATGATTATAATGTAAATGAAATATACGATCCTGAAAATGGAGATTATCCTATTATAAGAGGTGATGAAGCATTATTTTTTATAATGAATGATGATGCAAATGAGCATACTGAAAGTGAGGGTGAAAAGTTAGGTGTTGAAATCCATGGAATGGCTTATGCTTTTGATACTCCTTCCGCGGACACTGCATTATTTCAAACTTTGTTTTTACATTATGAAATAATAAATCGTTCAGCAAATAATTATAATGATTTTTATACAGGTACATGGTTCGATTTTGACATCGGATGCTGGACAGATGATTGGGTGGGTTGTGATAGCAGTTTAAATTTATTTTACGCTTATAATGGTGATGTTAATGATGAGCCATGTCCCGGTGGTTATGACTCATATCCACCTGCGCAGGGTGCTGTATGGCTGAATGAAAATTTATCATCGTTTATATATTACAACAATGATTATACAGTAATTGGCAATCCTGAAAATGCGGATGATTATTATAATTATTTAAAGGCAACATGGAAAGACGACTTACATGTAACCTATGGTGGAGACGGATACGGGGGTGTTGATGAAACAAATTTTATGTTCCCTTCTGATCCGCTTGATGAGGATGGATGGAGTGAATTAACTGAAACAAATGCGCCTGCCGACAGGAGAGGAGTTGGTGCAACCGGACCGTTTTTATTACAACCCGGTCAATCATTATGTTATGACATTGCATTACCTTTCGCTTTTAGAGATGGTACAGGACATCTTGAAATGATTTCAGTTTTGAGACAAAGAACCCAGGATGTAATTGATTTTTACAGTACAAATTTTTCTGTATGTAAAATTGAAAATGAAACAAATCCTGATTTTGATACAACATTATCGGTTGAACAGGAAGTTTTAATTGGTGTGGAAGTATTTCCAAACCCCGCAAAAAACAACATTACAATTGATCTTGGGAATTCATTTTTAATGCGGGATGCAAAAATTGAAATTTTAAATACTGTCGGGGAAATTTTAATAAGTAAAGAAAATATTGCAGGCAATAGTATTACAATAAATGATTTACTTTTGCCACAGGGTTTATATTTTTACAATTTGAAAGAAGCAAATAGTATTATCGCATCGGGGAGTTTTACTGTACAGTAACTCTCCGTTTCTTCATACGAGGATTGCCGGTGTCTGTTGAGGAGCAGCGCACCGGCTTTTTTATGTAAAGAAATTGACTTCACTTATTTTCTTCACTTCACATTAATGGTGATTTACCAAAGGCTATTTTAACGCTGCAAAAAACTATATGCAGATTTTCTACACTTGTTTTAGGGATAATATGTCACAGCTTTTTATTCTAAAATGGTTCCCTGGGGAAATGCCAATACTAACTGGTAAAAGTTTCCTCATTAAGGCTTTTCCAAATCCGATATAAGCATTAATTTTCGGATTCATACAGCATGCTTAATATTCGTGAACCCATATTAACTTCTGTCGGATGTTTTATTATTGGAGTATTCTCTTCTATAAGTGCATTCACTCAAGCCACTGTTATTGGAACAGATGTGGTTTCGGGAACCTATACTGAATATTCATTAAATGATGTTGGGATTTTCAGGCAAGGAAGATTCCAGGCTACAACAAATGCAGCGGCTAATGTGCGCAAATGGATATTCCCGGAAACTTTTGGCGACTATGACCCTGCATGGAGACCATATTCTGGAAGTTGTAATGGGTATACAGATGTAAGCATTGCAGCATATAATCAAACAATTCCGCCAAGTACGGGATCCTTTCCGTCCATTACAGCTTCTGCCACTTATACAACATTTGGAGGCGGTGCCGGCTGCGATGGATTTTTACCAGCTGTAACTGCAAATAATTATTATACTTTTAATATTTCAGAAAATTATGATGGCACACCGCCAAGTGATGAATATATGAGTGTGCTCGAAACAACATATAATCCGGTAACAATTACATCAATCACACAAAATCCCTTACCGGGATCCATTCAATCAGATAATTCAGTAACAGTAACTATAAATACTTCTGCTACACCAGGTGCCGGGGAATATTTTTATGTGCGTTATGCTTCAACTTATAATTTTGCTGCCTCCACTATTTTAAATATATCTATGTCGGGCACAACCGGCACCGCCGAAATACCATGCAGACCAGCAAATGACAGTGTGTATTATTACATTTATTCAAGCAACAGAACAAAAGCTACTATAGATGCGGAAGTAACTGCATTGGGAGTAAATGGAAAAGTGGCACATGACATGAGCACTTTAAATTTAAATAATAATGCAGGAGTAAATTATAAATATAAAGTAGGATCTACTACTGATTTCTGCGGAAGTTATAATGTTCCTTCTTCATGCTACCTCACGATCTCTTCTTTTGTAACTGCATTAAATGCAGGAACTGTAAGTTGTGCTGTAACATGTTATGTTGCAGCAGGGCATTCTGAAACAGCACCAACGGGTGGGATTAATTTAACGCAAACCGGAACAGCGTCAAATACAATTACATTTATAAAAAATGGAGCGGGTGCGAATCCGATTATCTATGCACAGGTTGGATCTATAACATTAAGCACAGCGATACCTCCAATCACACCAGATGGAATATTTTCTCTAAATGGTTCAGATTACATCACAATAGACGGTATAGATTTACTAGATAATAATTCGACAACCCCACAAACAATGGAATATGGATATGCACTTTTTAAAGCAAGTGCAACTGATGGATGCCAAAATAATACAATTAAGAATTGTTCAATTACTTTAAAAGCAAATAATATTAGCAGTGGACCTTCACAATTCGAAGATGGCTCAAGAGGAATTTTTTCTGGAAATGTTGTTAGAACAAATGTTGGATCTGCATTAGTAATATCTTCAACAAATGGTCGAAATGATAATAATACATTTTATGGAAATACTATAAAGAATGTACATCATGGAATTATAATAAGAGGTTATTATGATATAAGTTCACCTTACACATATTATGATCAGGGGAATGTTATAGGAATATCCGGTAGTAATAATACAATCGAAAATTTTGGATCCGGATCTTCTGCTTCTGTATATGGAATTTATGTGATTTATCAAAACAACCACCAAATATCATATAATTCAATTGACAATGATGCTTCCGGAGGAAGTTCTGCTACAAGCACTTTATATGGAATATTTAACGGGAGTAATATATCAACCTCGACAAATACATTAACAATCTCACATAATACAATTTCACTTTCTCAATCTAGTACTTCAAGCGGTTTTTATGGTATAACATCAGGGTCTTTTTCAGGACATATTGCAAGCAATGTAAATATCAATTATAACACAATTCAAAATTGTACAAATGTTGGAACTACATCAAGTACCTTTAGAGCAATACAACAAATTTTCAATGCATCAACGGTAACCATATCACATAACATTATTCAAAATAATTCAATCAATAGTTCGGCCGCAACAGGAATACTGGATGTAGCATTAATCTATAATAGTAATACAACACCAAACAATACGGTCACTTATAATCAGCTCTTAAATAATTCTAAAGTTTCGACTTATATTGCTGCTGGCACTCCGGGAACAGCAGCATTTTATGGCTACTATAATGTCAATTCAAGCATAGCATCGGGAACTGAAGATATTTCAAATAATAAAATAGACGGTTTAACAATGTCAGGTACAGGAGCTGCATCTACTGTTGGTATTAGAAGTACTACAACAACTAATCAAATCAGAACTATTCAATATGATACTGTGAATAATGTAAACGGTTTGAATGGCTCTGTTTATACATCTGGCATTCTTGTGAATTATATGCCATCTACATCATCAGTTTCTTACAACTTTGTTTCAAACATTTCATCACCTATAAATACCCTTGGAATAAATTGCTGCTCGGATATTTCTGTTTCTTCTTCATCAAATCTATCATTTACTTGTTCAGGAAATACCGTTTCAGATATTTCAACTTCGGGTGTTTATAGTGTATATGGTATTGCATTAAATACATCCACTTCAGGAAGTAATATTATTTGCAGTAATAATTCGGTTGATGACCTTTCATCATCTTTCACAAGTTCTGGATTGGCTTCAATTAATGGAATAAGATTAGGCAGGGGTAATAGTGGTGTAACACATACAATAAGCGGAAATGTTATTTCAAAATTATCACATACAGGCACAGGTTCAAGTGCCGGAGTAAACTCTACAGGAATATATTCATTAGGAAGGGGAACTGTAAATATTTATAAAAATCACATTTATAATATTTCTGGCTATGCTACGGGGGATAATTCTGATGGAATTTACGCAGCTTCTGGATCAGGGGCTACATACAATATTTACAATAATTATATTCAAAAATTAACACTTTCAAGTGCGCAAAATGGATTGGTTATAAGAGGTATCTATTGTGATTCGGCTTCAACTTTTAATGTGTCTTATAATACGATTGCGCTTGGGTATGATGGTACAATTATAAACCCCGGCGTTGCGGGTGTACTTTATTCAGCCGTTACCTCTTTTGTTTTGAGAAATAATATCATCTATGTAAGATCATTACCTGGTCCTATATCAGGTGTTTCATCCTGTGTAAGAAGATTAGACCTTTCCTTTATCCCACCTGCAGCTATTGTTGTGCCTCCAAATTTTTCAAATTCATCTAATAATAATTTTTACTGGATAAATTCTGATGCAGATAATTATGTTTATGTGGAAGGAATTGTAACTACAGGATCAGGGGTAGTTAATGGATATGCTTATAGCGGAGCAACAACAAGTGTTACAAGAAATTTAAATAACGATCCTTGTTTTAATGTTGAGGGAACAGATATTACATCCTATAAATATTTTATGAGTCCCGGTGCAATTACAAGAGAGCTTGGAAGTTATTATGATGGGATTCCGTTTGCGGGCGGCGTATCATTACCACAAAATTTAAAACTTACTTCAGGCAGTTTAAATTATGCTGAGAGCTATGCTGTTTCAGTTGGTTCAATAAGCACTGATTGGGAAGGCGATATAAGGCAGGGATTTGCAGGATATACCGGGACAGGCACGGCACCTGATGTTGGTGCTGATGAAGATGAGTTTATTGCATTAATACCTTCATGCGATTTAATATTACCCTTAGAATTAGCTTTGTTAACAGGAGACCATGATCCAATTTTAAAAGTAAATGAATTATACTGGCAAACTGTTAATGAAACAAACTCCAAAAAATTTGAAATTGAAAGATCATTAAGCGGAATTGATTTTGAATTTATAGCTGAAGTTGAGGCGGCAGGAAATTCAACTGCAATTTTAAATTATTATTTTACTGATGATGCACCTGTATTTGGAAATAATTATTACAGGTTAAAAATGATTGATGCTGATGAAACATTTTCTTACAGCAATACAATTAATATTTATGTTAAAGGGGAAAATTTCAATAATTTTATTATTTATCCCAATCCTGTAAATGAAAATTTGATCATAAGTTTATATTCAGTAAATATGACATCTGCAACTGTAAAAATTTATGA
>JACMJP010000306.1 GCA_014380545.1 Chitinophagales bacterium
GGATGAAAATACAATGATGGGCCCCGTATCATCAATTAAATCAGCAGACGAACTGGAACAGCAACAAAATAACTCAATTAATAAAGGAGCAGAAGTCATTACAGGCGCAAAAAGAATCGGGGCAAATTATCAACCTACAATTCTGGCAAATATAAAAGAAGGAATGCCAGCATATAGCGAAGAATTATTCGGTCCTGTTGCATCTGTTATTAATGCGAAGGATGCAGAAGATGCAATTGCAATTGCAAACAGTCATCGCTATGGATTAGCGGCAACATTATTTACTAAAGATTTGGATAAAGCATATTACCTCGCAAGAAAAATAAATGCCGGAGCAGTATTTATTAATGCAATGGTAAAATCAGATCCCAGATTACCTTTTGGCGGTGTAAAAAAATCAGGTTATGGAAGGGAGTTAAGTTATTACGGGATGAAAGAATTTACGAATGTGAAAACGATTTATATCAACCCCTAAATCCCCTAAAGGGGACTTATTTCTTGGGTTACATTCGCCATATAGAAAGTCCCCTTTAGGGGATTTAGGGGTTGTGCGAAGTAAAATAAAGTATTATGACAGAAACAATTTCAAAAACACAGGAACTCTACGAACGAAGAAAAAAACTTGTTCCGAATGCGCTTGGAATTTTTAATCCATCCAGTGTGCAAAGTGCGAAGGGTGCAATTATAACTGATGCGGACGGAAGAGAGTTGATTGACTTTGCAGGAGGCATCGGTGTAATAAATGCAGGGCATTGCCCGGAACCTGTTGTTGAAGCAGTGAAAAATCAATTAGATAAATTTATTCATACTTGTTTTAATGTGAGCATTTATGAACAGTATCTAATTGCTGCTGAAAAAATGATTGAGATATTGCCACATGGCGATGAAACAAAAATCATGTTTACAAACAGCGGAGCAGAAGCGGTTGAAAATGCAATTAAAATTGCACGGCAGGCAACAAAACGTTCTGCAATTATTTGTTATAGTCAGGCATTTCACGGAAGAACTCTAATGGCAACAACATTAACAAGTAAAGTAGGATATAAAACCGGCATCGGACCTTTTGCTCCTGAAGTATATCGCATAGATTTTCCATCTTTTACAATTCAAAAACAATTTACTGATGAAGATGTGTTTTCTGATTTTCATATAAATAAATTAAAAGAATTTTTTCAAACAAATATTCCTGCAAATAATGTTGCGGCAATAATTGTTGAACCAGTTCAGGGTGAGGGAGGCTTTCATGTTATTCCAAAAAAATATTTACAACAAGTAAGGAATATTTGTGATGAGAACGGCATATTATTAATTCTTGATGAAGTGCAAACGGGATTTGGAAGAACAGGTGAGTGGGCAGCATTTCACCATTATGATGTAATTCCTGATCTGAGTACATGGGCAAAAAGTATGGGTAGCGGTATCCCTGTTGGTGCAGTAATGGGAAAAGCAAAGGTGATGGATAATATCAATGCAGGAACAATAGGCGGAACATATTTAGGAAATGCATTATGTTGTGTCGCTGTAAGTGCAACAATTGATTACATGAAAGAAATAAATATTAATGCAAAGGGAAAACATGTCGGGGAGATAATTAATAAAAAATTCAATGAATTTAAAATTGAATTTCCAAAAAACATTTCTGATGTAAGGGGATTAGGAGCGATGATGGCTTTTGAATTGAGCATTGATGGGAATATTTCAAAACCAGATACAGAGTTATGCAAAAAAATAATTCAACGCTGTTATGAAAAAGGATTAATAGTTTTGAGTGCAGGCATTCATGGAAATATAATTCGGAATTTAGCACCGCTGGTTATTTCAGATGAAGAATTAAATAAAGGATTGGATATTATTGAAGGAAGTTTAACTGAATTAGTTTAACAATACATGAAGAAACAATACATAAACGGAGCCTGGGTTGATGCACAAAATAACCATGTATGGGAATTAATCAATCCTGCGACGGAGGAAATGATTTACACCGTGCCTTATGGTGATGATAAAGATGCACAATTGGCAATTGATGCAGCAGCAAACGCATTTAAATTGTGGAGTAATTTATCGCCATGGAGCAGAGCTGATATATTAAAACGCACCGCAGAAATAATCAGGAGAAATATTTCAACTTATGCGCATGACATGGTTTTGGAAAGTGGTAAACCCATTGCTGAAGCAAAAGGTGAATGGAACACTGCGGCAAATTTATTTGAATGGTTTGCTGAAGAAGGAAAGAGAAGTTATGGGAGAGTGATTCCGTCAAGCAAAACAGATAAACGCATGCAGGTGATTTATCAACCGATGGGTGTTATTGGAATTATTACTGCCTGGAATTTTCCTGCATATAATCCTGCACGGGCAATGGCTGCTGCTTTAGCTGCAGGAAATACCATAGTTTTAAAAGCAAGTGAATATACACCACTCACAGCCATGCATATTTTTGACGCATTGAGTGAAGCTGGAATTCCCGCAGGTGTTGCGAATTTAATTAATGGTGAAGCAGATAAGATGGGCAATGAATTTTTGAACAATCCAAAAGTAAAAAAGATCAGTTTTACAGGAAGCACAAGAGTTGGAAAAATATTAATGGATGGTGCAAGTAAAACAAATACAAAACTTGCTCTTGAGCTGGGTGGAAATGCACCTGTAATTATTATGGAGGATGTAGACATTGATTATGTAGCAAAAACATCGGTATCAACTAAATTCAGAAATTGCGGACAAATTTGTATATCACCGCAACGGTTTTATGTACATGAGAAGATTTATGATAAATATGTTGAGCTGGTAAATAAAAATGCAAGTGAATTAAAGATTGGAAATGGATTGGATGCTGAAACAAGATTAGGTCCTATGATAAATAAACGACAACAACAAAATGTATTGGATATTATTGATATGGCAATTAATGAAGGAAATGAATTAATAAGTGGCGGTGAAGAAAAAGAGAAGGGATATTTTATTTCTCCTGCAATCATTAAAGTAAAAAGTGAGAATTCTGAATTTATTAATAAAGAAATTTTCGGACCTGTGTTACCTGTTATTGCATTCAAAACAAAAGAGGAAGTAATTGAAAGAGCAAATAATACACCTTACGGTTTAGCGGCATTCATCTGGACAAATAATTTAAATGATGCTATTTATTTAAGTGAAAAATTGGAATTCGGCATGGTGGGAATTAATGAATTTGCACCACATGGAACTGAAGCACCATTCGGCGGATGGAAACAAAGCGGCATTGGTCATGAAAGCGGGAGTGAGGGATTGTATGAATATTTAGA
>JACMJP010000307.1 GCA_014380545.1 Chitinophagales bacterium
CTAAAATCTTATTTTCCTTTCGTTCAATAATATCTTTAATAAATTCTTTTTGTCTTTGCTGTACATCAAGCGGGCTTTCACCTGCTTCTATCTTCACATCAATATCTCCGCTTTTCCAGGCATGTAATATCTCATAAAATTGTTTGAATGTTTCACCATTTGACTTTCCTTCATGGATACCCCAGCTTATTTCGTCCAAACCCTGATGTTTTTCAATTTCGATATCATGATGCTGAAAAAGGTCAACTGTTTCGTGCGTTCGTTTTAAAGTAGAAACATAAATTTTTTCAAAACCTGAGGTTTTATACGCTTCATAAAAATTTTTTGATTGCTCCCTGCCTTTATTATTTAATGAAGAATTTACACCTCTGCCCTGCACAATGCCTTTATGATTAAAATCAGTTTCACCATGACGAATAATATAAATTTCTTTCACTTTGTGTGTTTTAATTTATGACAGGCAAATTTAAAAAACCACTTACAGGTTCATTGCTAAAATCATAATCTTTATAATCCTGCACAACATTATATAACGTATCCCGCTCCACAGGATGTTTTCCCGCTGCAGAAATTAATTCGCATATTTCTTTTGTACTCATTGCCGGGCTTTGTTCTTCTGCACCTGCCATAGAATAAATTTTTGTGCTGTCGTCAATTGTTCCATCAATATCATTCACACCAAAATTTAAACTTAGCTGTGCAACATTTCTGCTTATCATGGGCCAGTATGCTTTTATGTGCGGGAAATTATCTAAATAGATCCTGGCTATTGCATAATTGCGCAGGTCTTCTATAACACTCCCTTCAGGAACATAACTCATTTCATTATCCTTATTCCGGAATTTTAATGGAATAAATGTATTAAATCCGCCTGTTTCATCCTGCAATTTTCGCAACCGTTCCATATGGTCAACCCTATGGATATAATTTTCAATATGTCCGTATAACATTGTTGCATTGCTATGCATACCGAGTTCGTGTGCTGTTTTATGAATGAGTAACCATTCTGCACTATTGCATTTATCTGCACAAATTTTTTCTCTTATTTCCTCATCAAATATTTCAGCACCACCGCCGGGTAAAGAGTCTAAACCGGCTTCTTTTAAATTCATCAAACCTTCTTTAATATTCACTTTTGCTTTGCGGAACATATAGTCAAGTTCCACTGCTGTGAATCCTTTAATGTGTAGTTGAGGTTTTATTTTTTTTATTTCTTTCAGAACATCAATAAAAAAGTCAAGCTTCAATTGCGGTAATACTCCTCCTACAATATGCACTTCTGTTACAGGTTTATTTTCATAACTTCTTACAATATTCAACATATCATCCTTCGTCATAACCCATCCTTCGTCCTGTTGTTTAATTAATCTTGAGTAAGAACAAAATTTACAGGTGAATACACAAAGGTTTGTTGGCTCGATATGAAAATTGCGGTTAAAGTATGTAATATCTCCATGGAGTTTTTTCCTTATATAATTTGCTAATGTTCCGGCAAAACCAATCGTTGCTTTTTCATATAATAAAACACCGTCATCAAAACTGATGCGTTTATTCTGTAAAACTTTTTCTGCTATATTTAATAATGCATGATCGTTTTGTGTGTTCTTCAAAAGATCATACATTTCTTCCTCTCTGCTCATGTGTTGTATTTTAAACAACAAAGGCTCCGGGTAAATAACAAGTTCCCGGAGCCTTTGTTTTATTTTTCAATATAACATTATTTTGCAATAACTATTTGTTTAGTGAAATAATTATATCCGTCAAATATTTTTACTAAATATATTCCGTTAGCATGATCATGCAGATCAATATTAATTGTATGTTCCGCTGCTGCATTTTCATTTACTGTATAAATTAAGTGTCCATCTATTGTATAAATTTGAAGCATCAATTCTTTTTCAACCGGGTTTTTTATGTAAACATAAAAGTTTCCATCTTCTGTAGGGTTGGGATAAATGTCTGCATCAATTAAATTTCCATTTATATTAACAATATCTTCCGTAAAAGGTATTGTACAGGTAATAAGTGATTCCCTATCTGTTTCCAGAATATTGCGCATTTCATCAACTTGTCCTTCGGTAAACATATTCATACAATCATCATCAGTATAATCCATATAATTCATGAACATAATTCCGGGAGATAAAGGCGAACATGCATCAGTGGTTGGAAAGGAAGGGCAGAAATATGTTTCTTCTGCCTGATTCGGGGTATCAGAAATATCATCAGAACCTGAACAAGTTCCGCCATCATCTCCCCAGATATGATAAAGACCCAACCAATGCCCTACTTCATGTGTGGCAGTTCTTCCCTTATCAAATGGAGAGAATGCAGTACCATCTCTTCCAAAATATTTATAACAAATAACAACCCCATCCCTTGAAGCAATACCAAAATCAGGAAAACTTGAAAACCCTAATATGCCACCTGATAAGTTACACACCCAAATATTCAGGTAACAATCCCTGTCCCATCCGTCTATACCAGCATCATCGGTGCTTTTTACTTTTTCTGCATAATTATCGGCAGATGCGGCAGCAAATAAATTCCAGCTTGATATGTCAGTTTCTGTCCTGGTAATTCCTGTTGTAGGGTTTCCATCCTCATCATATTGTGCAAGTTTAAATTCTACATTTGCGCTGCCGGCGTTATCTTCAAATTCAGAAGGTGTATTATCGGCATCATCATTTAACCTGTTGTAATCTTCATTCAGCACTTCTATTTGTGAAAGGACCTGCTCATCCGTAACGTTCTGTGTAGTTGCACTATAAACAATATGTACTACTACGGGAATAACATATGTTTCATCGCCACCGCTCTGGCGGTTTTGGGAAGACGGCAATATTTCTTTTCTATCTGCAATACCCTTTAAATAGTCCTGAAGCATTTCAGGATTATTTGCAAGAACTGATTGTATGTATTCA
>JACMJP010000308.1 GCA_014380545.1 Chitinophagales bacterium
AAGTATTTTGAAATGAAGTTTAGAGAAGAAATATTAACTACCAAAATAAAAATCATTCATACAAAACCTGAACATGCCCGGGCATTGGAAGATTTGCAATACATTGTATTCCCAAACTTAACAGAAGATGAAATATTACATAAAGAACATTATTTAAAACATCTGGAAATATTTCCCGACGGACAATTAGTAGCATTACATGAAGATAAAGTAATTGGCGCAACAACAACGATGTGTTATAATTTTGATCTGAATAATCCTGTGCATCATACTTTTTCTGAAACTGTAGCCGGCGGTTGGCTCACGAATCATGATCCGAATGGTGAATGGTTATATGGCATTGATGTGAGTGTGCATCCGGATTACCGTGGGCAAGGAATTGCAAAAACCTTTTACAGGCTCAGAAATGAAATTGCAAAAGAATTAGGTTGCAAAGGACAATTTACTGTTGGCATGCTGAACGGTTATTATAAATATAAAGATGCATTGACGATTGATGAATATTATTTAAAAGTAAAAAATCATGAAATCTTTGACCCAACAGTTTCTGTGCAGGAAAAAATTGGCTTTGAAATAAAAGGATTGATGAAAAATTATTTGAATGATCCGACTTGTGGAAATGCAGGGGCGATTATTGTGATGCAGATTTGATATGTATATGGTACGGTTAAAAATAAGACAATTATAGCAGATTTTGATAAATTCAATTAAATGAGAAGGACTGTTTTTATGCTGATATTATTTTTAATTATTATAGCTTGCAAACAAACAAAAATAAATTCAGTAAGCAATGATAATGCGAGTGGAAGTATTCCGGAAAAAAATAGAATATCCAAGCAATACCTTGATAGCCTTGATAGAGTGAATAATGATTATGTATTTAATGCATATAACATAAATAAGGCATTTATAAACTTATCAGATAGCTCAATTCACCTGATAGCTGATATGCACAGAGATCACAGAATATTCGGCTATAGAAAACCAGATATAAAATCTGAGAGACTATTACTCATTTCTATTTTTACTGATGATGTTCAGAATAATCCATTTAATTGTAAACTGGGGTCATATTATGATACAAGTTCGGCAAATGACTTGAACCTTAAATACATGACCACAGAGGGTGAATTTATAAAGGTAAGCGCAACGGATAAATTAAATCAACCCGTAATTATATTTATTGAAATGAAATGGATAGAATTTTATTAATTCTTTTTATTATGCAAACTATAAATCTAAAAACATCCATCCCCGGACCAAAATCAATTGAAATAATTGAGCGTAGAAAAAATTCAATGCCGCTCGGCTTAGCAAAATCAACAGAAATTGCAATTGCTTCTGCTGAAGGCGGAATAGTAACTGATGTTGATGGAAATACCTTACTCGATTTTGCAGGTGGAATCGGTATGATGAATATCGGGCACCGAAATGAGCAGGTTGTAAATGCAATGAAGGAGCAATTGGATAAATATATTCATATCTGTTCGCTTGTAGCAACACCCGAACCTTATGTTGAATTAGCTGAATTATTAAATAAACTAACGCCAGGTAATTTTCCAAAAAAGACACTGCTTGCAAATTCAGGCAGCGAGGCAGTGGAAAATGCGATCAATATTGCAAGATATTACACAAAACGCAATGCAGTAATTTGTTTTGAAGGTGGTTATCATGGCAGAACATTATTAACATTATCACTTACCAGTAAATATGCATTATTTAAAAAAGGATTCGGGCCATTTGTAAATGATGTATATCGTTTTTCAGCCCCCAATGCATATCGCAAACCGGATAATTTTTCTGACGAAGAATATATTAATTATTGCATTAAACAATTTGATGAAAAACTTATTTCGCAAATTGATGCGGATAGTGTTGCTGCAATTATTATTGAGCCGGTGCAGGGCGAGGGTGGATTTATTCCGATGCCGCAATTATTTCTTGAAAAATTAAGAAATGTTGCTGATGCGTACGGAATTGTTTTAATTTTTGATGAGATACAATGTGGTGCAAGCCGTACAGGAAAATTATTTGCATGCGAGCATTATGATGTTGTTCCTGATATTATATGCATGGCAAAATCTATTGGTGCAGGAATGCCTGTCAGCGCAATTACCGGGAAGGCGGAAATATTGGACAGTGTACATTTGGGCGGAATAGGCGGAACGTATGGTGGAAACCCGATTGCATGTGTTGCTGCAATTGAGGCATTAAAAATTTTAAGCAGCGATGAATTTTTACAGAGAGCAGTTCATGTTGGAGAACTTATAAGAAATAAACTTGACGAATGGAAAAGTAAATATCAATTTATTGGTGATGTAAGAGGATTGGGTGCAATGCGGTTAATTGAATTTGTAAAAGATAGAAATACAAAAGAACCCGATGTGGAAATTGCCATGGAAATAATTAAAGATGCCGTGAGTAATGGAATTATTTTAATAAGGGCAGGATTGTTTTCAAATTGTATCCGATTACTACCACCGATAGTAATGAATGATGAACAAATTTTGCAAGGATTAGATGTTTTAGAAGGTGCAATTAAAAGAGTGCATGATAAAAGAAGTTAATGCAAAGGCAGATCTATTATAACGGAAATATTTTAACACAGGATAAACGTAAGCCAAAAGCAACTGCATTTGCTCTTGAAAATAAAAAATATATTGCTGTAGGTAATGACAATGATATTCTGCAATTAAAAAATGATGAAACAGAAATCATTGATCTGCAAAATAAAACTGTATTACCGGGATTCAATGATGCACACATTCATATCTGGAAAGTTGGTAATTTGATGACATATACTTTGGATTTAAGAGGTGTGCAAAGTGTGGAAGAGATGCTGGATAAAATAAATGATTATCATAAAAACAATCCGCAATTAAAATGGATACAGGCAAGAGGATTTAATGAAGCAAATTTTCCTGATAAAAGAATTCCCAATAAAAATGACCTTGATAAGATCACAACAGAAAAACCTATTTGTGTAACAAGAACATGTGCACATCAAATTGTAGTAAATAGCAAGGCACTTGAAATTGCAGAACTAAGTAAATCAACACAAACTCCTGCGGGTGGAGAAATTAAATTATTGCCCAATGGAGAACTTGCAGGACATTTCACTGAGACCGCAATCGGATTAATTCTCAATAAAATCCCGAAATATTCGAAAGAAGAATTACGAACTATGGTCCTTGCTGCGCAAAATGAATTTATAAAGCTTGGTATTACATCGGCAACTGATCCTGCAGTAGATAAGGAACTGCTGGAAGTGTATAAAGAGATGGATAAAAATGGGCAACTAAAAATAAGAATAAATTTATTTCCAATTCGTATTCCCGACGGAACCAATAAGATTTATCCGCTACCAGAATTTTATTCCTCTGAACATCTAAAAGTCAACACTATAAAATTTTTTGCTGATGGTGGGTTAAGCGGAAAAACTGCAGCATTAAAAAACCCCTATAAAGATTCTTCAGAATATGGTGTGTTGCGTTTAGAAAAAGAAAACTTTAAAAAATTGACTAAAGAGTCGCAGGATGCAGGTTTCAGAATTGCAACCCATGCAATTGGTGATGCTGCAATTGAAATGGTTTTAGAAGTTTTAAATGAAATTTCTGTATCAAATAAAAATAATATTAATCATAGAATTGAACATCTCGGTTTACCATCAGAACATGATCTGTGGCTCATGAAAGAATTAAATATTTCCGCAGTAATGCAGCCTGTATTTATTTATGAACTGGGAAAAAATTTCAAAGAATATTTGAACGATGAATATTTGAACTATGTATATCCCGCTAAATCAGTGCTGGAACATGGAATTAATTTAGCATTTTCTACGGATGCACCTGTAGTAAAAGATTTTAATCCGCTCACTAATATTCAATCCGCTATGAATAGAAAAGATACTACCGGTTTTGAAATTGAAGCATCGCAAAAAATAAATTTTAATGATGCACTTTACGCATATACTATAGGTAGTGCCATTGCAAATGGGGATGAAAAGGAAATT
>JACMJP010000309.1 GCA_014380545.1 Chitinophagales bacterium
GAGAGGTGAAGAAAATGCATGGAAAAGTGTAGGTCCAAATAATGTTGGTGGCAGAACAGTGAGTATTGCAATTCATCCTACAGATACAAATACGATATGGCTCGGTGCTGCAAGCGGTGGTTTATGGAAATCAACAACAGGCGGAATTGGAATAAGCGCATGGGAAAATATTCCCACGGGTTTTGAAGTATTGGGTGTTGGTGCAATTGCTTTAAATCCGGATGATGCAAATGAAATTTTTATCGGCACTGGCGAAACTTATTCTTACGGAACAAATTCAAATGGAATTGCTACAAGAACTGAAAGAGGTGGTTATGGTATCGGTATATTAAAATCAATTGATGGAGGAACAACATGGGAAAAATCTCTTGACTGGACGTATAATGAAAATCGTGGAGTGTGGGATATTTTATATAATCCATTAAATACAGATATTATTTATGCAGGAACTACAGAAGGTGTTTATAAAACTACAGATGGTGGATTAACATGGAATAATATTTTAGATGTGAAAATGGTAATGGATATGGAAATGGATAAAACAAATGGAGAAATTATTTATGCCGCTGCGGGAAATCTTGAATCAGAAGATAAAGGAATATACAAAAGTGATGATAGCGGTGCAACATGGGAATTATTAACGAATGGATTACCTGATTTCACACATAACGGAAGAATAACTATTTCTGCTTTTGAAGGTAACTATAATCACTTGTATGTGATTATCGGAAATGCATTTAATACAGTTGGAATTTACAAAAGTGAAGATGCTGGAAATAACTGGACAGAAATAGATGATACAGAAATTGTTTCTTACCAGGGATGGTTTGCAAAAGGATTATTAATTAAAGCAGATGATGAAGATAGAATTTTAGCAGGTGGAGTTGAAGTATTTCGTTCAACAAATAATGGAAGTTCATGGACACAACTCACTACTTATACAGGGCCTGAAAGTATTGTGCATCCTGATATTCACAATATCATTTCAAATCCGCTTGATCCCGCTAAAGTTTATATATTAACGGATGGTGGTTTGTACAGATCAAATAATTTTGGTAATAGTTTTTATTCCTGTAATGATGGATTAACTACATCGCAATTTTATATTGGTTCTGTTTCACATCAAACAAATGATGTTGGTTTAGGTGGCTTGCAGGATAACTTTACGCAACGCTATGATGGGTCAGAATATTGGCTTGCCGTAATTGGAGGTGATGGAAGTTATAACGCAATTAATCATGAAAATGATTTTATTCAGTATGCATCCTATCAATATCTCGGAGTATTAAAATCTAACGATCAGGGTTATACGTTTGATGAATATATGGGAACAGGATCAAGCACTGCATTTCTTGCTCCGTTTATGATCGCTCAATCAGACCCTCAAATTATTTATGCAGGAAATAATGGGTTGGTAAAAACTGTTGATGGTGGTGATTCATGGAATAATGTAGGAAGTATTAATGTGGATGGCGCAAATCCTATTATTGCAATTGGTGTTGCGCCATCTGATGCTGATATAGTTTATTTTGCAACTGCGCCTGTAGATAATGATGCAGATGTTTTTATAAGCACAGATGGAGGCTCATCAAAAACAAATATTACGGAAACCTTGCCTGACAGATACCCGAGGGACTTTGCAATAAATAAAAATGATCCGGATGAAGTTTATATTTGCTATGCTGGCTTTGGTGCAGGACATATTTTTAGAAGTATAAATGCCGGAACAGATTGGGAAGATATTAGCACAGCATTACCTGATATTCCTTTTCATACAATTTTAATGGATCCGCTTGATGATAGTATTTTATATGCCGGAAGCGATAACACATTATTTGTAAGTTTTGATAAAGGTGTTACATGGGAAA
>JACMJP010000310.1 GCA_014380545.1 Chitinophagales bacterium
ATTGCAGCATCATAATTCTTTTTCGCTTTTTCTGTTTTTGCCAAACCAACTTCTGCGTAAACATAATTTGGTCTTCTTGTTAATGTTTCTTTGTATAACATTTCCGCAGTATCAATAGCCCCTATATTTAAATACAGATCACCTAGTGTTACTCTTGCCCATTCTGTATTTTCAGCACCGGGCACACCTGCATCAACAGCCATTTTCATTGCATCAATTGCTCCACGGTTATCACCATAAATTTGCCGGATATAACTTGCCCGTGAATAACTTCTTAAATCAGGACGCAATGCAAGCATTTTATCGCATAGCTGCACTGCTTCTGCATAATTTCCCAGTTCAACATTTGCATCTATCATTGCTCCATAAATCCCGGAATATTTATCATTAATTGCAGCACCTTGTTTGGCTACATCTAATGCCTGTTGAAACTGGTGCATAGACAATAACACAGCAGATTTATAACTCAAAGCCTGGAATACAATATCCTTATTTGGCTGTTTTGCATCAATTACTTTATCAAGCATTTGCATAGCTGCTTCGTTGTAATATGCAAGATTTCCGGTAATTCTTCCTTCAGTAATAAAAACTGTTGCAAGGTTGATGTAACTCTGATAATCCAGTGCATTCTTTGTAACTGCGAGAATGCTGTTATCATAAGTAGTACGGATATTATTTGTTTCTTCATCAGAACCCGTGGTAATTGAGCGTTCAAGTAACACAGGCACCCCTGCCTCATTTACATTTGCTGATGATGAATTGTTCTTACCATTAGATTCAGAACAGGAAGTTGTGCTCACGGTTATGCTCAATAAGAGCAGCATAGCAGAAGAATAAAATAGATTTTTCATTGCTTTGTGTATTAGTTTCGGGCTAATTTACGAAGGGAATTCAAAGCCGGATTTTCAAAACTGCATTTATTTTGGGCTAAGTATCTGCCATATCTGGTATTAGTGGATAAGGTAGCCTTCAGTTAAATGATGTTAAGCCATCTTAAAATTTTATCTGTGCTTAATATAAGTATATAACTTTAAATAAAAATACAAGTTATGAAAAATGTATCCGCTTTTCTCACCATCCTTTTTATCACAATAACAGTTTCCGGATTACGAGCAAATAATTTAACAAGTATGCCCGGCGAAAAGGGCAAAATAGAAATTGTAATTACTCCGCAAACGACAAAAGCTGAATTAGAAAAAATTGCAGAACAATTGGCTGATGAAGGAATAAAATTTAAAGTGTCGCAAACAAATTACAATGATGGTTTGCTCACAGATATTGCTTTTGAAATTAAAGCTGAAGGTATGAATGGTAATTATGCAAATAATGATATTCAGAAAGGAGATAAGATATATCTGGTTATTGATAAATCAAAAAATTCTTTACATATTGGCAGTTCTCCAAATCCAAAGTGTGCAGGAGCCTGCACTTCTAAATGTACAAAAGCGATTTAATTATTGTGTTCATAATATTTTAAATAAGAGATGCTGTAGCATCTCTTTTATTTTTTAAATCCGTTTATTTGTGCATCTAAGCTAAACTTTCCGGGTCCAATAATAAATATTGAGATAAATACCAGCATTAAATTCAAAGGATAGGAATTCATATCCTTCTCTATATATCCGCCGTAGAATGCAATGAACATGGTAAACACCAGCATCAAACAGGAAATTCTTGTAAATAATCCAAGTATTAAAAAAGCAGCTCCAAAGAATTCAGCAAATGCAGCCATAAATCCCCAGAACTCCGGAAGAAAATTAATGCCTATCATATCCAGATTTTCTCCGAGTGGTTTCCATCTTCCGGGATCGGATATTTTTCCATACCCATGAAACCAGATCATGGAAGCACCGACTGTTATACGGAGAAATAATAGCCCGAAATTAAAATATGTTGCATTTGCGTTGAAAAGAAACTTTTTCATAATGAAAGAAATAAGAACTAAGAATTAAGAGCTAAGATATAGGATTAAAAATACAATGATAATTATAAATTTATGTGGAACGAATATTATCTTCAGTGAAATGATCTTAGTTCTTTGCTCCTAATCCTTAGTTCGCTTATTCTCCTACATATACCGTATCATAAGTAACTCCATATCCACACCAAATTCCAAGACCGCCATTGGAAATATTTGTTTGAACTATTGTTGCAGATGAAAATGGCCCATCTGTACCCGAATCAAATTCGAGTGAGGTAAAAAAAGTATATGTTGCCTGGTCAATTACACACCATTTTAATATTGCGGTATCGCCTGTAAAAAAATACCCATAGGTGTCAACATTATAATCTTCTGTAGGAGCAATACCACGGTCAACTGTAAATTCAAATGTTTGCCCGTTAAAAAAAAGATCATCAGTTACACTTGCAAAACCTGTATAAAATGGTTCGCCATTCTGGCTTGTTAAATAACGGTAATAATTTCCGAGTGTATCAGGATCGGATATCATTCCGTATAAACGATATAAAGAATCCGTATCAGGATCTGGTTGATTTTTTACGTATACAGAATCAAGATAAATTAATTCAGGAATTTTTGTTTGCGCTGTATATGTTTTGCTGTTGTAGTTAATTGTTAGGGAATATATTTTTCCGGCTTCACCAACCATAGATGGAATTCCTGTAAAAATATCCGGGTCAGTATATAAACATACATCAACCGGAAAATTCCCTAAACTGTCTAATGCAAGACCAAGAAATTCAGCAACAATTGGAATAAGTTCTTCGGGCAATTCACTTAAACAGTATTCAGTTAATGTTACACTTGCTGTTCCATCATTTACAATTACTTCTGCATCGTGTGC
>JACMJP010000311.1 GCA_014380545.1 Chitinophagales bacterium
GGATTAATGTTATAACATATTTCACATTTTTGCAAATGAATGCAATGGAATATGTTTTAAAGTTACTTTTCTTATTATATGAATGTTATTTCCCTGCATATTCAAACTGATAAGTCACCGGCCATTCTGTTGAAAGGTCATGATAAACATCCTCCTGCTTAAAAAATTTATAAGGTGGTAAAGGATCATTCCATTTATCCGGATCATATATATAGTTGCATAAATATAAATTACCAATATCAGAAAAACCTGTGAGCGCATATGTGTTATCCGGCAAAGCATCAAAATACCATTCAAAACTTTCAGTTACTACATAGGCTTTTTCATATATCTGTGTGCGGATATAATCGTGTGTATATTCTTTTTGTATTTTCTGTAAATACCATACATCATTTATTGGCGCATAAGTAAAATGAAAATACCCGTCAACATGCTCCACAGTGAATCTTTTATCTATAGTAAAATTATTTTTATATAATGTATGTGGTTTCTCTATTGTAAAAATTTCAATGTCCATGATCGCAAAATGAAATTCATCAATGGTTATTGTGCCGGTAATTATTTTTTCAGGATCAGCACGGGTTGATCTGAAATGAATAATATATGTACCATTTGTTGCTGCAGTATCAAATGTAAATGTGTAGAGATACATCGCATTAGGGTGCAGAAAATTACCTGCTAAATGATACACGGGATCTTCATGCAGCACTTCAAAGAAATGATTGAGGTGTGTTCCGCCGTTTTCTTCATAATTAAAACTTCGTCGCATGCTTTGGATAGAAACAGTTTCTTCACTTGTGAGTTTGTTTCTGATGTTGCTCATATTAAAAAGCACATTGCTCTGTACTTCAATAAGCCGCACAAATTTTTTATTCTCTTTGTGTATCTGCCTGTAAAATCCATTTGCAACATATGCGGAATCAGGATAAAGAAACGGAATTTGTTCAACTGCCTTTTGAATTACCTGTTCCGCAGAATAACCATTTATCTCTACATTATTTAAAAAAATAGAACCTACAGGAATATATATATTTTCAGGAACTGAATGTGTGCGTTCATACTGTATAACTCCATGATAATTGAGCACTGCTATTTCAAGTTCCAGGATTGAAATATCTTTTGTTGTAGTTAAAGTAAACACACCAAATTCATCTGTTATTTGCATCTCACCGGTAGCTGTAAGTTTTATTACTGCATAAGGAAGAGCAGTGCTGTCATTTTCTGTAAGCAGGATACCCTGAAATATATTTTGCGCAGAGCAACACAAAATTCCCTGGGCATATAAAATTAAAAATATACCGCAATATTTCATCTTGTAAAAATAATGCTGAGATCAATATCACATCACCGGCAAAAGAAATATGGCAATGGAATTACAGGAGCGTTTAATTGTCAATCTTAATTCTTTACAAATTGAATTACATGGGTTGCATTATTATAAGAGCTGCGTAAAAAATAAATACCTGCCGGGGTAATAAAATTACGCATAGTTCCTGTCTTATTCTTTCATCATCTTTTTTGCAATTATTTCACTATTCTCCAATTCTATAAAAAGCACATACATGCCCGTTGGAAGTATATCAATATTATAAACAGAACCATTTGCAGGCAGCGTATATCCCTTACCTGTTACATCATATGTTTTTACATTCTTTACGGCTGTATGCATAGGAATAATATTGATAGTAATTGCTGCAGGATTTGGAAACATTAAAATATCCTGATCATTACCGGCATCTGTTATTGCATCTGTTCCGTTTATAACCATATTAAATGGCAATTCGCAATGCGGAAATTCATTGTTCGAATTATCATTTATAATTCTTCCGCTCAGCTCAGGCAATCCTGTAATATCAAACTCTTCAAAGTAATACATGATATGCACAGCAGAGGGTCCGTTTATTCCAAAAAAACCATAGCTTGGGTCCTCAAATAAAATACTTTCATCAGTTGGGCATACTATAAATGATGGTGCATAAAGAGAATGATGGTTTGTTTGAATGGTAAAAAATATTCTGTCGCCATAAATACTATCATCATAAAATCCGTCTGTATCAATTGTAATGGAATCGCAGATACTAAATGTTGAATCACAAAAATTCTGGCTTACAGAAATATGCCAGCTAAATAACATGAAGATGTAAAGAGTAAAGTTCTTCATTCGGTTATTTTATTTAAAGATACAAAAGCATGGAGCGGTTTCATGTTAAAACTTTGCAAGAACATTGTAATATTTTATTCGGAAAGAATGATCTTAAATAATATTAAATGTTATACAACAATTAATATCTCATTTTAACAAGGTGCTTGTTAATTTAACAAATGAGATACTGAAAAATTTTAGCAATATTTTTTAACTGCGTTTAAATACTTTAATAGAAGGTATATTACAAAGCCATAATTTTACCTGCATTTATATTTCCCTTCTGCGTAAGGATGCGATAAAAATAAATGCAGGTCGGAAGCTTATCATTTACAAGTGTAAATGTTATGCTGTTTTATTTCACGATTAGTTGTTTTATTATCCTTTTTTCTATTCCATCGACATTAATTTAAGTTAGATAATATTGTTTATAATAAATTTTTCTATGCTTCTCTTATAATTCGGCATGCAATAACAACTTTTTCCATATGGATCTGAAACTTTCCATAAATATTTAAAGCTTTTCCATATGGGAAAAGTCAGTCTCTCATATTGGTGTTTATCCGTTTAGTAAAGTATAAAGAACAGTAACAGGAGCACTGGTATCTTATTTTATATCCTTCCGGCATTTATCTTTACAATAATATCACTTTTATTTTTGCATTGAGCATGAAAAGATTTTCAAGTCCACATATAAGTATTGCAACCATAAAAGATATTCCTGCCATTAAAGATCTGCTCAATAGTGCATACCGTGGCGATGTTTCTAAAAAAGGATGGACAACAGAAGCACATTTAATAGCCGGAGATATTCGCACTGATGAAAATATGTTGCGGGAGGTTATGGAACAAATGGGCAGTGTATTTTTAAAATATGTAGATGATGAAGAGCAAATGACCGCCTGTGTTAATTTGCAGCAACATGGAAATAAAATTTATCTCGGCATGTTCAGTGTATCTCCGCAATTGCAGGGAGGCGGCATGGGTAAACAAATTTTAATTGCTGCAGAAGAATATGCAAAACATTTACAATGTAGTTCCATTTATATGTCTGTAATATCTGTGCGCACAGAACTTATCAGCTGGTATCAGCGGCATGGTTATAAAGACACAGGCGAAATAAAACCTTTTCCGGAAGATGCTGTAACGGGAAAACATTTACAGGAACTGGAATTTATGATACTGGAAAAATACCTGTGAGCATAATATAAATGCTTACTCAATGTCAGCATTATTTAATTTCATTAGTATGTTATAAATTAAAAAACTATTTGAAGCTTTAAATATTATTATATTTTTTCTGATTCCATGAAGTGCTCGCCATCTTCTATTTTTGAGAGAATATTAATTATTTAAACAGATCAATGTTCATCTTTCTTCCATCTTTTGCAGAACGATCATTAGGCTTTGTGGCGGGGGCATTTATAATAATTGCACAGATCATTTTACTGAGAGATGTTTATAAAAGAAAAATAAGCCCGGGCCTGCTTTCATGGCTCGGCTGGGCATCATTAATGGGCATAAGCTTAATTGCGCAAATTTTCGGTAAGGGATGGCAATGGAGCCTTACAGGTCTTCTGCTTTCAACGCTCGGATGTTTTGCTATATTTTTTACTGCATGGGCATTAAAAAATTACCTTGTAAAAAAAACAGATTGGATTTACTTAATTCTCGGGTTGATCTGCCTGCTCATTTATTTAGCATCAAAAGATCCATGGTTCACTACAGGTTTTGCAATTTTAGCAGACTTTATTGTTGGCATCCCCACATTACAACATGCATATAAAAATCCTGCTTCCCAGAAAACATCGGCATGGATGTTCGGCTTTATATCATGGATGTTTTCACTCATATTATGCATCGGCCATTCCTGGCTGTATGCATTCTTCCCAATTTATTTATTCCTGTATAATGGGGTAATGATATATCTAACCCGAAGAATTAATTCGCCTGAAGCACCTGATTAAAAAATATAGCTATATTTTTTGGCAGACAGAAAAATATATTTCTCATGATGTCTCAATTTTATATTTCCATTCGTAATAAGGGAAATAAAATAATATGACAACAAAACAAATTGCCGATCGCCTTGTTGAGCTTTGCCGCAAGGGACAAATTATGGAAGCACAGGAAGAATTATTTGCAGATAATGTATTGAGTGCAGAACCTGATCATTCAATGCTTAAATCAGCAAAAGGGAAAGATGCAGTAGCTGAAAAGGGAAAAAACTTTGCTTCTATGATAGAAGAAAGACATGGAGGATCCTTTTCTGATCCGATTATTGGTGGTAAATATTTTTCAATAGCAATGGTACTTGATGCCACAATTAAAGGTCAGGGGCGCATGGTTATGGAAGAAATTTGCTTGTACGAAGTAAAGGACGGGAAAATAGTTCTTGAGCAGTTTTATTTTTAAATAACCACTTCAATAAAACTTAAACATTAAATATAATTGCAGGGCGTTAAAGAGCCCTGCAATTATATTGTTTAATGCTTCATGATAATCTCCGCCTGTTCCTGTATTTATTGGCCGCAAATATTGACAGGTAGAAAATTAATATTCTCTCCTGTTAATTCTTCCCGCGGATATATTTAATTCTCACATTGGGTATTTAATTCTCTGTATGAGCAAAGCATAAAAAATTAAGTCTTAAAACAAAATTTATATAGAGAATATCAAATTACAGTGTATTATTTTTTATTTATGATCAATTTGGAACATGCGGGATAAATTAAAACCAAATCTAATTTCACCTTTCCCCCATTCGTTTTTTGTGTCTGCTATAAATGCTCTTTCATTCATTCCAACAGCATTACTAAAGTGTAATTGAAATACATGGCCCCCTGTTTCTATATCAATACCAAGTGACAAGGGATTTCGGGCAGTGGTATCGGTATTATTAAATACATAAAAATAATCGGCAGTTAATGCAAGCCTTTTGGTTAATTTAATTCTGCCACCTGTTCCCAGTGCATACAGATCATTGGGAGTTTGTACAACTTCCACTAAATTCCTGTGCACTAATGTTGGAGTAAATTGTAATGTAAAATTATCGTTGAATTTTCTGCCGATAATTACCTGGTGATAATATCCTAAACGGGAAGTAAAATAATTTACTCTTGTTGTATCTGCAAATTTTAACCCGTCGCATGTTATACCTCCAACATATAAAACAGAGAATGGCATCACCCTTTTTCCGGTGGATTGCTGCAATATCCTGAATTTTACAAACGCATCAGCTTCTTTTTTTGCAGTGCCCCTTCCAATTCCAACAGTTAAATTGCGTATAATACCATAATCAAATC
This sequence comes from Chitinophagales bacterium, assembly GCA_014380545.1. Lineage (GTDB taxonomy): Bacteria > Bacteroidota > Bacteroidia > Chitinophagales > BACL12 > JACMJP01. The sequence continues at coordinate 5,449 of JACMJP010000311.1, forward strand.
CAAGCCGCATACTCGCCTGATCTAACCCAAACATTTCGTAAGCTCCGCCACTTATTTCTCCAAAACGGTGCAGGATACGAAAGTCCAATGCACCGGGAGCTATCATTTCCATTGAATGACCATTTATAACTCTGGAAGATTTAAATGCGTTTTTTACATATTCAGTAGTTGGCTCATCTTCTCCAAGCATATCAAGCAAGTCTTCCGTTTGCGACCGTAAAACAATATTTATAAAAAAGAGAAAAAGGGAGAGGGTAATTATTTTTTTCATTATTGGAATTTTAATAAAAAAATAATTATCCTGTTAGAAGAGTTAACAGGATAATTACTACTATAGATAAAAAATTATTGCGTTAAGGCCTCAAGTGAAAGCTCAACAAATATTTGCACATTATTCGAAATATTTTCTTTTACAACCGCCGGAATTGAAATATTATAATCAGAGAGCAAAATATCGAACTGTGATTTTGCACTTATTTTTCCGCCGCTTATTGCTATAGCCCCCTTTGATGTTACAGGTTTAGTTACACCATGTATAGTAAGGTCACCTGATACAGTAACAGGATAAGAACCATCTTTTGAAAAATTAACACTGCTTAAATTATCTATTTTTCCTTTAAATGTGGATTTTGGAAATTTATCACTTTCAACATAATTTTCATTAAAGTGCTCTTCCATTAAGGCTTTTTCAAATTCAAATGCTTTCATAAGCAAGGCAAATTCTATTTGTCCTGTTTTTGAATCCAGAATAGCTGTTGCTTTTTTATTATGAGCTTCTATATTTTCCATTGAAGTTTTGGAATAAAATGATATGTTACCTGTTTTTGTAAACGCTTTATCCTGTGCATTTACTGTCAGAGTAAAAATTGAAATAGCTGTAATTAAAAAAAATACTTTCTTCATGTTTGTTTGTTGTTTTTTGATTTAAAAATTATTTGTCAACTGCACACCGAATGAGTACTACATCCATAAGTACACCTGTGCATGTACCCTTTACGGTAATTTTTTCTCCTGTATGCAAATTTGCTGCCTCGTTATTATGCCGTTCGTCCATTTGGCAACTTACATTGCTGAGTTCACTCTCTCCGGCAAGCTGAATTGTATAGTTACCGGATTCGTCTTTATCAACAGATTTAATTGTTCCGGATACAGCAATAGCTTTATCCAAATACAATGCATTCGCAGCATCTTCGTCTTCAGAGAATGCTTTTGTAAGGTCAGGGGCATTAATAGTTATATCTGCTTTTTGTTTGCTTACATCTTCGTGCCCCCTGTTATATTCACTGTAACCATACCAGGCTACTATTCCTATTACTACAAGTAATATCGGCAAAATAATTTTTAAGTATTTCTTCATTTTGTTCTTTATTTTAATTATCCAATACTCCGCTATCAATCCATTTTTTTACTTGTGAAATAGTGCAATCGTCTAATTTATTGCCATTTTTAGGCATCGCCACATAACCGGGTGCATGGCTGATTGCGCCATATAATTTCCCATTATCAGCAATTGTCTTCACACTTGCATAATTATCAGTTATAACTCCTCCCGATGCAATAGTTTCTGAATGACAAGCATTACAATTATCGTCCAAAAGCGGTGCTATAAAATCAGCGTATGTAATTGCTATTGTTGTGTCGCAACTGCTTGTACCATATAATATTTCATCAACATCATAGTAACATCCGCTAAAAGAAATAATTATTGCTGCACACACCGATAAACTTAAAATTTTCCCTCTCATATTCATTATAATCCCTGAAATATCCTTTATGATTTTTTTATGTGTGCTTTAAATGAAAGTGATAAATATAACATTCTGTTCAACTTAGCATTTAAGCTATATTGTACATAATTAGTTCCATCACTAGTATTAGAAATATTTTAATATACTTATGTTATTTGAATGCAAAGAAAATGCATGCGGTTTTCAGGCGCAAAGACAAAAATTAAGGGTTTCCGATAATTTGAAGTTATAAGGGAGACTTTATCGAAATAGAACGATGTAAATACAAATACTATTATTTTGATTTATATTATGTATATTTGAGAATGGTAAATTCAAATAACAATATAACCCCCAAAAAGACCTACACTATCACCAATGAACAAATGCTCAAACTAATTGATAAACTGCCCACCCTGAAGGAGAATAATAAAAATACAGAATTCATTTTATCTGCTCAAACAAGAGATGATGTTATTACAGAAGAAAAGGAATTGAAGGATTCAAAATCGCAACCCGGTACAACAGGATCTGTAAATATTCGTTTCAGCTACGACTTCGTAAACGATAGATGGTTTTTAAATGATAGCAAAATTGAAGTGATTGACAGATTAAGAAGTTAATGATTTCTTTTGGTTCTTCCTATATTTAAAGATCGTTAATTATTTGTTGGTTTAATTTTAAGTGAGGCACTTAATTGTCCTCATCTTTTTCGTTTTCATCCTCTATTTCCACTTCTGTATTTTCCTGTAAGTTTCCGCTTTCATCAAATAAGAGTTCCGTCTCCTTCTTGTTTACCTCTATTTCTATTTCATAAAAAATAGCATCTACTCTTCTTATAATAAACGCTTCTTCAGGGGTGACGCCGTTGTAGTTATTTTGCAAATACGCTTTCACTGCTGCAGGAAGTTCGTTCTCATTTATCTCAGTTTCTGTTTCAAGAAAATTACCTGTTGCATCAAATATAACAGAATTTTCAATATCAGCTATTTCAAATTTGGCTTCAAAATTTTCCCCTTCCTTTTCCCAGTCAACATCGTTAACATCAGGATACAATTTTGCGAATTCTATTTTTACATTTGATGGAACATCTTTCTCTGAGCTGCCGCATGAAAATAAAAAAACAACAGAGGCTACGATGAATAATATTATTAAGTTTTTCATTAAAAGTATTTTAATTTGAATAAATGCAATAAAGCTATTTATCGATTCTGGAGAAACTCTGTAGTTATTTATTTACCGTAAAGGTATGTTTTTGATCGCTGAAAGAATATTGAATAGCTATACCATTTCTTTCACAAATATCCCGCACTATTGCAAGCCCTAAACCTAATGAATGAGATGCTTCATTTGCTTTTTTAAACCGCCCGAATAGTAATTCCGGGTTCTTTAATACAGCTTCGCCTGTATTTGTAAAACTGAGCCTGTCGTCCAATATTATCACTTCAATATTTCCACCTGCTGCTGTATGTTTAATTGCATTTTCCAATAAATTTTTAATTAATATTTCAGCAAGCTGAGGATTGATCGCAAGTATGAAAACACCTTTTTCTGAAAGGTACAATGTAATGCTTTTGAGTGATGCCAATTCTGAGAATAATTCAATTTGTTGTTTAACAATTGAGTTCATATCTACACTCTCAGTTTTATAAAATTGATCATTCTCAATTTTTGTCAGCAGTAATAATCCTTCGTTAAGTTTTGAAAGCCTTTGAGCGGAACGGTAAATAATTTCAAGTGCTGATGCTTTTTGTTCATCTAAATTATTTTCCTGCATCAGGCCCTCTATTTTGGAAATAATAATAGACAGCGGTGTTTGTATTTCATGTGATGCGTTTTCTGTAAACGATTTTAAATTATTATAATCTGTTATTATTTTTCCTGTTAATTTTTCCAGTTCTGTTTTCATTTCATTAAACTCTGCAATATTTGATTCCCGCAATTGCAGCGGTTTATTTTGTTTCAGCGAAAAAGATTTTACAGATGCGAGGTTTTCATAAAATGGTTTCCAGATGTTTTTTGAAAGAAAGCGATTTATGAGCACCATTACAACGAATAACACCAAAAGCATCGTACCAATTGATCGTATAACTATTTCAGAAAAATCATGCGATTCAAGCCTTGAATTCCTTACAGTAATGCGATAATTTTTCCCATTGATCCGTTCATAAGCAGTAAGTTCACGAAAGGGTTCATCCTCACTTTCCACAGGATCCAAAATAGTTGTATCAATAAAATAATAAGGTACACGGGGTATTGAATTTATATCTTTCACTTCAATTGCAGGCGGCATTACAGGATACACTTCATTATTTTGGATCTGGACAACAATTCTTGTTTTCGTTACCAATAATTTTTCGTCCTGTTCATTACGGGTAATTCTTAATAAAATATAATACATAACAATGCCGGCGGCAAGAAATAATCCTGCAGAAACAATTAAATAGGTCCTGTTCGTTCTTTGTAAGAGCTTCAATGTTCTGTAAATTTATATCCAAATCCGTAAGCGGTTTTTATATAATCATTCCCTCCTGCTGCCATTATTTTTTTTCTCAGGTTTTTTATATGCGTATAAACAAAATCAAAATTTCCTGCAGTTTCCATATAATCGCCCCACAAATGTTCAGCAATTGCTTCTTTTGAAAGCACCCGGTTTTTATTTGTTATAAAATATAAAAGCAGATCATACTCTTTTTTTGTAAGCTCTATTTGTTTATTGCCAACAGTTATTTCTGTTAATTCAGGTTTTATTGTTATTTCGTTAAATACAACAGACTCTTTACCGCTAAAATTTTTTCTTCTAATCACCGCCTTAACACGGGCATTTAATTCTGCAAGATGAAAAGGTTTTGTAAGATAATCATCTGCACCAATATCTAAACCTGTGAGCTTATCATCCAAAGAATTTTTTGCTGAAATAATAATAACACCTGTTGTTGCATTTTCTTTCTTTAATTCTTTTAACAATTCTAATCCATTACCATCAGGCAATGTAATATCCAATAAAATAATATCATATTCAAACATGAGTATCTTATCAGAAGCGATAAAATAATTTTTTGCAGTTTCACAAATAAAACCTTCCCTCAGCATGTAATGCTGGATAGAATCTAATAAGGCGGGCTCATCTTCAACAATCAGTATCTTCATTAGTGTGAGTGATCTGTAAAAATAACTATTGATTCTGAAGGAATATTGAAGCAGTTTTATTTTATCAACATAGAATAATGTATTTGTAATTTATTTTTACAGCATGCTCCGGGATGAAATAGTGCAACAATGGTTCTTAAAAAAGAAATGGAAAGCATATCCTTTTCAGTTAGCATTGGCACAGGCATATTTTGAAGGTTACAGCGGATTATTAAATGCACCAACAGGAAGCGGAAAAACCTATGCCATGTGGATCCCGATAATTGCGGATGCAATTCAAAACACGAAACCCGAAACACAAAGCTTGAAAAAAATTGAAACCAAGAAAACACTAATTACTACTAATGATTCACAACTTACCAAGCACGACTCACCACTCACCACTCACCACTCGCTTAAAGTTCTCTGGATAACTCCGCTTCGGGCACTTGCAAAAGATATTAAAAATGCATTACAGGAAGCATGTGATATGATGCAATTAAAATGGACGGTTGAATTACGCACAGGTGATATTTCTGCTGCGCAAAAACAAAGGCAAAAAAAAGAAATGCCTGATTGTTTAATTATCACACCTGAAAGTTTGCATGTTTTATTATGCGGAAGAAACTATTCCGAATTATTTCAAAACCTTGAGTGCATAGTTGTAGATGAATGGCATGAATTACTTGGAAGTAAAAGAGGTGTGCAGGTTGAATTAGCTATTTCGCATTTAAAAAATATTACACACCATCCCTTGCGCATTTGGGGAATTAGTGCAACAATAGGAAATTTAGTTGAAGCACTTGAAGTATTAGTTGGAAATGAACCTGATTTGCCTCAGGATGACAAAGAAAAAAAAATAACAATTGTTCGCAGCGAAACAAAAAAGGAAATTCAGGTAAATACAGTTTTACCGGAAACAATTGATGTGCTTCCCTGGGCAGGGCATATAGGTTTAAAACTATTACCGCAAATTGCAGATATCATTAACAGATCAACAACCACTCTTGTTTTTACCAACACAAGGGCGATGGCTGAAATATGGTATCATCATATTTTAAATTATAATGAAGACCTTGCAGGTTTAATTGCAATGCATCATGGAAGTTTAAGTGCTGAAGTGCGGGATTGGGTGGAAGAAAATTTACATGCAGGAAACTTAAAAGCCGTTATTTGTACAAGCAGTTTAGATCTTGGTGTTGATTTTCGTCCGGTTGATACAGTAATTCAAATTGGTTCACCAAAAGGTGTGGCAAGGTTTACACAACGGGCAGGCCGAAGCGGTCATCAGCCGGGTGCAATTTCAAAAATATATTTTATTCCTACGCATGCTTTGGAATTAGTTGAAATATCTGCAATTAAAGAAGCAATTAAAAAAGGTATTGTAGAAAAAAGGGAACCACAAATTATGTGTTTTGATGTATTACTGCAATACTTAGTTTCTCTTTCAATCGGTGAAGGGTTTATTTCTGAAAAAATTTATAAAGAAATTAAAAGTACACATGCTTATTATCTAATGAATGAGGATGAGTGGAACTGGATATTGCAATTTATTACTGAAGGCGGCAGTGCTTTCAGTGCATATGATGAATTTAGCAAAGTTGCAAAAGTGGATGGTAAGTATCGTATCATGAATAATAAAGCAGCGACAAAACATCGTTTGCAAATTGGAACGATTGTAAGCGATCCTGTTGTACGCATTGCTTATTTGAGAGGTGGCAGTTTGGGAACAGTAGAAGAATATTTTATTGCTTCTTTAAAACCTGGAGATGTTTTTTGGTTTGCAGGAATGTGTCTTGAATTTATTATGCTGAAAGATATGACCGCTTATGTGAAGAAAACAAAAGAACAGAGAGCAGCAACAGCAAGTTACATGGGTGGAAGAATGCCATTATCAAGTTATATGGCTGAATTAATGCGGATACAGTTGGAAAGAGTATCAAAAGAAAAAATAGATACAGAGGAATATAATTTATTAGATCCGCTTCTTACTTTACAAAAGCAGCGTTCAATTATTCCAACTACAAAACAATTATTAGTGGAGACAAGTGAAAGCAAAGATGGTTTTCATATTTTCATTTATCCCTTTGAAGGAAGGGTTGTGCATGAAGTAATGAGCGGATTGGCGGCATATCGTTTAAGTAAAATAAAACCCGTGAGTATTTCTACTGCAATGAATGATTACGGGTTCGAATTATTGTGCAACGAAAAAATTGATATTAATGAGGATATGATAAGAAATATTTTTGATACGAATGAAATGGAAAGCGATCTTTTTAATTCAGTGAATGCAACTGAAATGGCAAGAAGGAAATTCAGGGATATTTCTATTATATCAGGAATGGTATTCACGGGTTATCCCGGCGAATTAAAACGCAGCAGGCATTTACAATCTTCTTCGCAATTATTATTTGATGTTTTAAAAGAATATGAACCTAAAAATTTATTATTGAAGCAGGCTTATGATGAAATATTACACGGTCAGATGGAAAATGCAAGAATGCGCACTGCTTTTTTAAGGATTTTAAAAAGCGAGATCGTTATTCGACAAACAGAAAGATTTTCACCCTTTGCATTTCCTATCGTTGTGGATAGTTTACGGGATAAACTTACATCAGAACAATTATCAGACAGGGTGAAAAAAATGATAGCAGAAAATAATCCGGCTTAATTATTTATTTCTTTTGAAGACACTTTTACCGATCTTATTTACTGTTTCAATACTTCCTTGTATAACTGAACCACTTAGAATGTTTTTCTGAAAATTAATATCTGTAATATCCAAACCGCTTTGGTGCGGAAATATTAAAACAAAGCTGTGATCGCCAAAATGTTTTGATAATTTCCTGGGGATGTTTTCAAATTCACTCATATAAGAAACAGAGCCCTTTCTTGCTTTAATAATAAAAAAAAGGTCAGATACAGAAAGATTTTCGTTGATGCTTTCAAAATTTCCCCAATCAGTGAATTCGCTGTATTCGTATTGTAATTGTATATTTTTATTCAGGATATTTGCTTCTTCAATTCTCTGTAAAGTATTTTTTTCTCCCCAGAATATACAGGATGTTCCGGTTTGTTTTGCAAGCAGTTTAATATTATGCAGCCATTCAATAAAACCTATTTCATATTCAGCATACGGTGGAATTAAAACACATATTCTTCTGAAAGTATTTATAGGCCGAATAAGTTTTACAACATATATCATCTGTTCTGAGCTCGGTAAAATATTATCAAGCACAGAACCAAATATTTTATCTGCAGCTGAATATTTATCTGTCCAGCCCATTACTAATTCTGTTATACCGAGTTCTTTCATTGACCGTAAAATGCCAAATGAAATACTCATATCAACCCGGCTCACAATTTCCACTTTTGTTTCCGTGGCAGATGCATGTTTTATTGCATCTTCCAGCATCTTTTTATTTTCAGGAATTTTCTTTGCTGCCTGTTTATCATCTTCAATTACTGCCAATGCAAAAATTGGTTCCAGCGATTGTTGTTCTTTAATTAAAATTGAAAAATCAATTAATGCAGGAATTGTTTCAGGATTAGAAATAGTTACCATTACCCTTTCATCAATTGGTTTTTCCAATAGTTGTCTTGCGCTCTTTTCTATCACATAATTTTTCCCTGCAATAGAAACAATAAATGAACTCACTAAACTGCTGATGAGAATTACAATTATGGTTCCGTTTAAAATATTTTCATCAATAAGCTTTAATTGGAAACCAACCAATGCAATTGCAAGCATTGCTGCAGCATGTGCATTACTTAAACCATAAATTAAATTGCGTTCAACTTTTGAAAAACCAAATATCTTTTGCGTAATATATGCTGCAATATATTTTGAAAATAATGCTGTGAAGACCAGCAACCCGCAAACATATAATGCATAAGTTCCGGTAAATAAAACTTTCAGGTTAACAATCATCCCTACACTTATAAGAAAGAACGGAATAAAAATATTATTGCCCACAAAATCTATCCTGTTCATTAAAGGAGATTTATGCGGAATTAACCTGTTTAAAGATAAGCCCGCTAAAAAAGCACCGATTATAGGTTCCACCCCGGCAAGCTGTGAAAGAAATGCAGAAAGGAAAACAACTGTGAGCACAAAAATAAATTGTGATCCCCCCTCTCCTGCAATATTTCTGAAGACCCATCTCGCAACATAAGGTCCGACAAACAATACAAAAAAAATAAATGCAATAAAACCCGCTGCAAACTCTAACCAATATTGAAGTGTATTTTCCCCTCTTACAATATTTGTAATAATTGCTAAAACAAGTAATACAATTGTATCCGTAATGATTGTTCCGCCAATTGTAATTGTAACAGGTTGTGATTTTGTAATACCAAGCCTGCTTACGATTGGGTAGGCAACTAATGTTTGCGTTGAAAATAAAATGGATAACAAAACAGTGGATAAAATATCATAATGCAAAATATATTTTCCGAGAATAAAACCCAAAATAAAAGGAACTGCAAAAGTGAGGAGACCAAATGTGAGTGTTTTTTTTCCGCTGGTTTTTATATTCAGCATGTCTATTTCCAAACCTGCAAGAAACATAATGTATAATAAACCAACTGTTCCGAATAAATGAATAGCTCCATCCCTTTCTAACAAATTAAATCCATGCGGCCCCACAATAATTCCGGCAATGATCATCCCTATAATTCCAGGTACCTTTATTTTATTTAAAATGATCGGAGAAAATAATGTAATAAGCAAAACAATTGCAAAAACAATAACCGGTTCATGAAATGGTATGGAGGTATCTATGCCTAAAAGCATGGGTGCAAAGATAGAATGAAAAAAATGAGTTCCTGATGAAAAAAAAGTGCACTACTTTCTACTTAATTCAATATTTATTTCGACCTTATTAACATGACAGCTATTTTCAGTTACTACAATATCGGTTTGGTTATAGGTTTCAAAAATATTACTCGTAATTATAAGATCATAAACTCCAGGTCGTTCATCAGCGCCGGATAAAAAATAAGTGGTTATGTTTCCTAGTGAATCCATACTAATACTGCCCTGGTCAAGAGTGTCTATAAATATTCCTTCCTGTATTACTGCAACTATTGAATCTGCCACGGTTTCTCCAAACTCATTTTTTGCGTACAACTCAATCCCACTTCGTATATCTGTCGTGCAAATCGTAAAACCATCGTCTTTATCACAGGAAAATAATCCTGTTAGCAAGGTAATAATCAATAAATTTTTCATATAACTAGAATTAAAATTACAAAATCACAGGATGTTTTTAATGTTTTTGTTTCTTTCCAAACATCTTTTCTCCGGCTTCAATTCTTACAGCTAATTTATTTTCTGAAGGAGGAACTGGACAGGAATATCCATCAGTGTAAACGCAATAAGGATTATAGCATTTATTAAAATCAATTATAAGCAGATTATCTTTTATATCTCTAAGCTTCAGATCAAGATATCTTCCGCCTCCGTAAGTTTCTTCATAATTTGTTTCATCATTAAAAGGAATAAATAAATGATCTGCATATTCTTCAGTTTCCCGCAATGTTAAACTCTGGTAAATACTCAATGTGTATTCTTTGCTCTGCAATTGAAATTTTACCGTACCATATTTTACATATTGTTTTATCTTGCCGCTGCTTGTTGGCATGTCAAAAGGTTTTTCATCAGGAGTTGATTTAAAATTCCCGGTAACATGATATGTTGAATCAATTTCAAAAAATTTCAAATGCTTTAAATCTTTTTCTTTTAGCGGGGAGTTTTCATCTGTACGGAATTCGTTGATGTAATATTCCCTGAATTGTAGCATTCCTTGTGTGTAAGATTGAGTAAATACAGAATTAATAAAATAAATTTTAATTAGGAATATGAATAATATGTTTTTCATGATGTAAAGATGGTGAGAAATATAGAATAATATAACCCAATTCCTCCATAATTAAGGAATTGCGTGAATTTTAAATGAAAGTCATTCGGCCATAAAGTTTGTTAAAGAATAAAAATCCCGCTCAAACCTTTTGAACGGGATCAATTTGCTACAATAAGAAATACCACTCTAAAACTACTTTGCTATTGCAATACGTTTTACAGCTGCAGCATGCTGTGATGAAAATTTTAAAATATATTCCCCTGCTGAAAATGTGGAAATATCAATTGTTGTATTTCCATTCAATGTTTGCTCAAATACTTTTTCTCCCTGCAAAGAATATATTTCAACAGCAACATCATCTTCTATGTTTTGCATTTCAATATTTATTATATCAGTTGCTAATGTCGGGTAAACAGAAATATTATTATTAAATGTTACATCGTCAATATTTACCAGTTCAGTTATTGTTATTGTTTTGCAATCTTCATCATTACCGTATTTATTTGTTGCGGTTAAACACACAGTATAATCTCCTGTCTCATCAAAAATATTTACAGGATCTTTTAAATTTGAAAGATCACCACCTTCATCAAAATTCCACAAATAAGTACCTGCATCCGCACTCAAATTATGAAATGCAACTGAATTAAATGTAATTGTATAATCAAAATTTGCTGTAGGATCATATGGTTCAAAACGGCTGTAATCATATGCCCTGTAAATAATGTTATTATTTAAAGTGATAGCATCAGGATCTTCTGTATCTAATGAATTTCCGGGATCCTGATCCTGCATCCAGAGTGTATGAATTTTATCATCCATACTATTCCAATATAATGTTGGATTTATATTTTCATAATAATCTTCAGCAGTATAACTTATATTAATTGGGTCCGACCATGTATTTCCTCCATCTGTAGTATAAAATCCAAAAAGATCACGGAAAGATTGTGCATCAGTTGAATTCGGATCGCCAACGTAATCAGTATATTCTACCTGATGTGTATATACTATATACATACTTCCGGTTGAGGGATCTAAAGCTGCTGCCGGCTGAGAAGTTAATCCAACTCCGTAATTTGCAAGATCAAATCCGATACCTGCAAAAGGATCACCATCATCATCCCAGTCAACTATAGGAAAGGTTAAATACTGAACACTGTCTTCGCCAAAACTTTCATTCCAGTAAAACATTCCTGCAACACCCGGAAAATAATTCCATGCTTTATCACCAGGTGTAATATCCAAAACATTTGTTACACCGGTCCATACATGCATTTTTCCTGCATTATCAATTGCAAGTGCAATGGAACCATCATGCGTTCCAATTGTATCAGCAATTGCATCACCTGTTATATCAGATATTTCATTGCCATCAAAATTCGAAATCGGAAATTCAATTAATCTTGTTCTTGTCCATGATCCAATATCTCCATTTGATGATGAGCGCCAAACTGCAAGGTCATTAATTTTTGAACCTGCTGCAATATATACTTCAGAACCAATCGCCTTTATTGTATAACATTCGGCACCCATAATATTATATCCGCTTGCAGTATCAACGCCCGGTAATCTTAATCCCTGGATATCCCATGTTGCTCCGGCATCAGAAGAACGATAGTATAACATGTAACCATTATCATTTCCGGCATCATCATTTGCAATTAATAAATGAATATAATTTGAACCCGGAGCACAGGCAGCCCGGGGCCATGTTCCTTTTAATAATAATGAATTACTATTTTCCGTCCATGTTTCAGAACCGGGAGCATCATTTTCAAAAATTGCAATATTATTTAATCCGTCATGTGCAAAAAACATTTCATGCCCGTCAATATAAATAATAGCTGGAAAACCTGTTCTGTATTCCTCAATTCTTTCAACAGGAATTTCTCCCCATGTTGAACCATTAGAATGATTAAAAAATGTTCCCCTGTCAGGTCTTTCAGTTGATGTACTTGTTGAGCCTGTCCATGCAGCAGATACAGTTCCGTCTTCATAAACAAGTAACCTGTTTGGAGAAGTATTGTTTGTTGGAAGATCATATGTAGTATTTCCGACAAAATCTCCGCCAGCTCTTGATGCCGCTTTTGCATAAAATACATTTTCATTAAATGGAGTCGCAGAATTCTTTTTCGCATATTCAGTAAAACCGAAATGCGGAATTATCAGAAGTTGATCTTTTAATTGTTTGTTTTTAATTGCAGTAGCATTTTGTGTTTGTGCTGTATGGATGATAAAAAAAGTAAAGAGCGGGTACAGAATTTTTTTCATGATAATTGATTTTAGAGTTATAACAATTATCCCGAAAATACTTTGCTATATAATTACTTGAGTCGCCTCTTAATCATTTAAGATTTGTTTAATGTTAATTAACTAAAAATGTATTATCATTCTTCATTTTAACTTAAAAATTTTAAGTTAAAATTTTATGTGAGAGTAATTAAATAAACCCCATTTCGAATTATTCATCTTAGAAGTAAATAAATAATTAATCAATACCCTTATCTCCTTTTCTATTTTGGTCTTTTTTCTTTTTCTCATCATTGCCCAATACATGCCCTAAAGATTTTGCCATATTGCTGTAAAAATTTCCCCGTACTTCCTGGAATGCGACAAATTCCTGTTCAGGGTTTCCAAAAAATGGTCTTAATGTCCAGCCGAGTTGAGATCCTACAAATGCATATAGAACGATCCATAATCTTAAAAACCAAATGCGGGATAATCCTTTCGGTTCATCTGTTTCCAGATGTGTTTGAATGGATTTATAAAATAATCTTGCTCCGACAATTCCGGAAATGGCGAAGAAAACAACATTCAGAACTTTAAAGAACTGATAATTTTCTGTTGTAATTAAAATGAATAATGTTACCGGTGCAAAACCAATTAAAAGAATACCGATTATGCAAGTTGCAGTTAATCCTAATGCAAGGCCCTGCCATAAAGATTTTGTTGAACCGAATATGCTGCTGAAAATAAAGAATGCGGGGATGCAAATTAATAATGTAAGAATATATAACACAGGTAGCTTAGCAATACTGATTGCCCCTTGTAAAAAACCCTGAGAGAGACCAATGATGAATCCATAAATGCCAAAGCAAATAACACTCAATAATAAAAGTGCAAGTATTTTACTTTTCAAATTAACGGATGCATGAATTTCTTCGATAAATGTTTTGCGGTTCTGCAGTAGTGATGTTAAAAGTTTCATAATAATGTATTTTATAATGGTTGGTTAATTAAAATTTTAGTTTATGATATTCTTCAATTGAAGTCTGATCTTCCGGTGAAAATGTATAGTTGTTTATATTTTCTGATATTTTTATGTTTCTTACTTTCGGATTATAGTATTGATATTCTGTAATAAATATTCCAACTGTTATTCCAATACAATAACAAATCATTAAACCTGCTGTTCCGGTATTCTGTAAACTCCGGATGAACATTACCGGATCAAAGCCATTTTCTCCTATAAATAATATGTAGAACGAAATAGCAGTAACCGCATTTGCCTTGAAATATAAATTTAAAAACTTACTTTCTGTGCTAATGTGTTTTGATGCAATATGCCTTATATAAAACCACAATACAATAAATCCCGGTATTGAACAAAACCCACCTATGAGACACATGTATATAATCGTCAGCAGTGATTCTGACAGATCAGAATGGATCCTTACCAACACATCAAATATAAAATAAACAAATGGTGATAGTACTGTTGTAATAAACCAGATGAATAAAAGATTTGTAAATTCTTTTTCGGTTGTTGTTTTCTGCATAATTAAGAAAAGCTACTTAGCTTATTTGTATTTTCTCTTTTTTATTTTGTTTAACTATGAGTAAATTATTTCTTTTTAATAAGATCTTCTCCGTTATTATAATAAGACATATCCCAACAGTATAGGCTCCCATATCAATCCATGTAAAATTTCTCCCAAGAATAACCGCAGCTATTTTTGAGTCTTCTAATTCCAGGAATTTTAAAAGCTGCAGATACTGAAGAAACTCTATGCTATAAGCAAATAAGAGAACATATAATGCTGCTTTAAAGATTGGCATATCCCAAAAGCTTTTAATGAAAGAATAAATAAGCATCACAACTAAAACATCTCCAATATAATTTCTAATAAGTTTGTTGTAAACATAATACGCAATAAATATTTCCGTGAGTAAGAGAAGGATTGCAGGAAGAAGATATTTTCTATTGATTATTGTTTTCATGTTGTAACAGCTTGGTTTTCCTTTTGTAGGTTACAAAAAATACTGAAATGAGCTCAATAAATACAGCAATCACCCAAATCAGCATCACTTTTACAAATTGTTTTTTATTCAAAGTAGTTGCCATAAGTTTATACTCCTACATGAACAACTGTAAGATTCTCAAAAAATAAATATGCAAGCACAAGGCCCACACTTAAACAGGCGTAAGCTATCAACACCCATTGAAGAAAATTCTTATGGAGATCTATTTCGATATGCAGATCATCTCCGTTAAAATTAATTTGAAATTTAAGGATTGAAAGTGCATTAATGGTGATTGCAATGAGTGGAAAAATAAGCATGATCGAAACAGATAAAAGAGGGGAGATTTTGTCAATCTGTAAAAAGAAATTTGTTAAAGTATCTGATTCAAAGAATTTCTGCATAATGAGTGATAGCCAGAACAATCCTGTTAATCCGAGTAAAAGAAAAGATGAGAATATTATTTTATTTTTTTTCTTTGATAAAGCTTCCATATTTTTTTGTTTATTAGTTATCAATAAATTTTTTAGATAAATACTTTCATGATAAATGAAACCAGTTTCTCCTTTCCTCATAATACTTGGTTTAAGGTCTTATAAAGTACTTTGAAAAACAAAGTTATAATATTTTCCTGATCCTCCAAATCAATTCTCAAATATTTTTCGCAAAATAAAAATCCACTGCCACCTATGCGTCGTAAATGTTCCAGTTTACAAACTTTTAAAAACAAAAACCGATAAGCATGAAACGTTTATTACTAAAAGCAAACGGTTATTGGGCAAAGAGCCTGGTAGCCATGGGTTTGGTGTTTTCATCTTTCGGAACATTTGCATCGAGCCACAGAGAAGCCCCGCTGATTGCAAACGATCCGTTAGCTGATAATACTGACCTTTATGCGTTCAGGAGTCCGGATGATCCGAACACAATTACAATTATCGCCAATTATATTCCTGGCGAAGTTCCATTTGGTGGACCGAATTACAACACCTTTGGAGAAAACATCCGTTATGAAATTCATATTGATAACAATGTTCTCACTTTAGGTGATGATATTGTTTATCGTTTTCTTTTCACAAGAGTAAATGAAGATCCTTCAACATTCTTCAACATTCGTTTAGGTTTACAAAACTTAAAAGCTACCTACACTTGTGAAAAAAGTACAGATGGTGGTTTAACATTTACTGCTATTGTTACTGATGGCCCAGTGCCTCCACCAAATATTGGAGCAAGATCCATTGAAGGCGGTGCTGGTTTAGCAACTACTTATGATGCTTTAATGGCTGCTGCAATTGTAACAGCATCTTCAGGCGAAAAAGTATTTTGTGGACCCGTTGATGACCCGTTTTATGTTGACCTTGGAGCTATCTTCGATTTAGGTGATGCACCAAGAAAATCTGAAAACCCAAGAGATGGTTTAGGAAAATATAATTGTCATACGATTTCATTACAAATTCCTATTGATATGCTTCAGAAAGACGGCTTGAGTGCTGACGACGCTGACGATATATTGGATGGTGATTTCGTAATTGGAGTATGGGCAAGTGCAAGCCGCCCTTCAATGCGTACATTAAATGGTGATGGTACTGAATCTGTTTCAGGTGACTGGATCCAGGTTTCAAGACTGGGAATGCCATTAACTAACGAGGTAGTTATTCCACTAGGAGGAAAAGATTACTGGAACTCCTTAACACCATTTACGGAAGATCCTGCACAGTATGAATATTTCTATAATCCTGAATTAGGACTATATATGGATGATGCATTATTTGGAGGAGCTGTGCCACAATTATCAAGGCTCCGTATCCAAAAAAATTCACTCGGAGCTTATGGTTTCGGTAACGGTCAGGATGGGTTATATGCGTTAAAAGGTTCTTCAGCTGTGGCCGGAACTGCATTAGATGATGCAATTTTCGGAA
>JACMJP010000312.1 GCA_014380545.1 Chitinophagales bacterium
AGTTGACCCGATGTATGATTTTAATGCAAGTGAAAGTGATGCAATGGTAAGTTATTATGGAGTTGTAGGAGTTCCGGATATTTATGCTGATGGAATAAGCTATGCAAGCCCTGTAAATATTACTCAGGATGTTGTTAATGACCTTACAACTTTCAGTAGCCCCATAAGGGTTATTGTTACAGAAACTACTACTGGTTCAACAAGAGATGTACATATTGAAGTGCAAACTGTAGGAACTGTTCCTGCCGGTACATATAAAATAAAAGCTGCTGTTGCTGAACATTTAATTGACTATGGCAGTGCACCCGGTTCAAATGGTGAAACAGAATTTCCTAATGTATTCCGTGAAAGTTTAACGGGAACAAGCGGTGGTTCAATTACCCTCGCATCAGAAGGTTCTTCCGTTGAGTTTGATTATTCTTATGAATTAGTTGCCGAATATGATGCTGACGAAACGTATGTAATAGCATGGGTACAAAATTCTTCTACAAAAGAAATTTTAAATTCAGGCGCAACAGGTGATCCTGAAGTGGAAGTTGTAAATGAATCAGAAAATATTTTTACAGAGGCAGGTGGCATGTTTGAGAGTAGCGTAATTAATTTAAGTGATGCAAACGCAGATATTACAATTACATTAGATGCTCAACAACCCGGAGACTGGACTGCATCATTAATGTATGACGGAACTGATTATGGTGATGAAGCAAATGTTGTATCTAATGCGAACTCAACACTTCCTTTGCATGTACATGTAATGACAGGATCTTCTTCCGGCATTGGCTCATATACGGTAACAGTTACAAGAGATGATGACCCTTCATTATCACCAATGGTTTTACGGTATTACACAATTCAGGATGTTACTGATCTTATAGTAAATAATAACGCAGGTTTTGGAGACGGCTCACCTTACGGAACATGGGAAAATGAAGTATATTATGAGGAAGGCTTATCTTCTGCTGGAATAATTACTTCAGGTATGACTACAGACAATGTTTTTGTGGCCGGTATGAAAGGCAATGCTTTAGGTGATGTTGAAAATATTTATTACAATGTGGGCTGGACTTTTCCTGCATTGACAAAGGATGCAACAAGAAATTATTTAGCTGACTTTATGGATAATGGCGGCAACTTATTTATTTCAGGTCAAGATATAGGCTGGGAAATTGATTATTATGCGGATAATGGTTTACCGGCAGCAAAAAATTTCTACGAAGATTATTTACATGCTTCATTTGTAAATGATGATGCAGGTTCAGATGAATTAACAGCAATAGCATCAGACATATGGTTTGGCACAACAGCATCTAGTACAATTGATGATGGTGTTTATCCTGCTAATTTCTATCCTGAATTAATTGAACCTGCTGATGAAGACGGCTATGCAATTTTCTCTTATGAAGGAAATGATGATGATGTTGCAGGTGTTCGTTCAGAAACTGATGATTATAAAACAGTATATCTCGGCGTAGGATTAGAACAAATTGCTGATGAAGCGGTACGTAATCAAATACTTGATCTTACATACCAATATTTTAAAGGAGAGATTGAGGGCATTGATTTTGATAACGCCATGCAGAATGTGCTGGGCAATGCATCACCAAACCCTGCAACTGATGTAACAACAATAACAATTAACAATTTGAATAACGCAATGACATTACAGGTAACAGATGTTACGGGCAAAATAATAAAAACTGCAACTATAGCTGCAGGTGCTTCACAATATCAGTTAAATGTAAATGATCTTGAAAGCGGTATGTATTTTTATTATTTAACTGATGGAAATAATGCTACATCAGCTCAAAAATTAAATGTAATTAAATAAACAACTATGCGTAACATTTATCTCAGCATCCTCAGTATTTGTCTTACAACCATTGTTTCAGCTCAATACATTGTATTGGATCCGGGTACAGCGGATATAACCGGTGATCCGAGTGAAATTGCTGAAGCACATGCAACAATAAAGAACAATGGGCCCGAAAATCAGGATATGACATGGCTAAGAAAAGTAAATGATATTCCTGAATTATGGGAAAGTTCTGTGTGCGATCCAAATTTATGCTGGGCTCCATTTGCAAATTCGCCGAGTTATGGCTTTACTCTTACATCAGGAGGATCGGGAAATACTTATATAAAATTTGATGCACGGAATATGCCTACAGGTCCTGCTGTTCCAGGTAACGGACATGTTGAAATAAATTTTTATAGTATATCTGATAGCGCTAATTATAATGCCCTGGGTGTATATACTGCTAACCTTGATGGCGTAGGTTTTCACAGTCCGAATGCTGAGAATAGTTTTACTGTTTATCCAAACCCTGCAGTAAGTGATGTAAATTTAATTGCATCTTATAGCAGTAATATTCAAAAGATAAAAATTGTGAATATAGTTGGTAAAACAGTATATGATATGAATTGGGTTACTTCTTCAGGTAAAATGCTTTTAAGTGTTGAACAATTTCCTGAAGGAATTTATTTTGTTCAATTCATTAATGAAAGCAATGATATAGTTGCTACAAAAAAATTAGCAGTAAAAGATTAAATAATACATACTTTCAATAAAAACCCGCTCATTTTTTGAGCGGGTTTTTTATTTCTCAAAATTTATTTTAAACATTTCAAATGTTTCGCTCTTATAAATAGAAATAAATTTAGAAGTATCTTTTTTTGCAATTTCAATGGGATAACTATTATAGTCAATTTGACCGGTTACAATATATTGAACATGATTTTCTCTCAGGCAATTTTCGTATTCATTCCAGTATTTAATATCCGGATAAACGATTCCCTTTCTTCCAGTATATAATGTAAATGCCCTTGGCTTTGTACTCATAATTACAACATCTTCTTCAGTATTGTTTTTTATGTAGTCAAATATTTGCTGATTATTAACAGACTGAACACCATAAGTAACTTCACCATATCCTCTTCTTATGTAATATCCCAAATAAATCCAGAGTGTAAGTGCTAAAATAAAGATGATTGTAAATCTTCTAAACCTGAGTACATCAATATGATAAATTGCATTGGCAATAAAATACGCATAAAAAGGAAGTATAGGAATTAAATAGCGGAGACTTTGATAAAAAGGCCATACAAAAACTAACCCGGCAAAACAAAGCAGGGTGATATCAATAAATGAAAAATATTTTTTTGCATGTAAATACCAGCCTGTAAGAAAAAAACAGAAACAAATAGTTGCAAGGATTTTATTCAGTTCCTGATTGTTTCCATACCGCAGAGTGAAAAATTTAAAATCATCAATATATTTGTTTATTTGAGAAAAAATATCAGTAAGTATTACAATAAAAGATTGCCCGTTGTATTTCTGCATTGCCATGCTCATATACCCTTTACTATCTGGCATTAACAAAGATTGAATTATTGCAGGAACAAAAAATGAGATCAATACCAGAAACATTTTTTTATCTTTCCTTTTCTTTTCAAAAAAATATCTGTACAACAGTGCGGGAATTAAAACAATACCGGTGGTGCGCATTGCATAACTGATGTAAATACTTAAACCTTCAGTTATAGCAAGAGCGCTTGTATCTTTTTCTGTTCTTTTTAATTCCAACCAGATAGCAAGAAGAAAAAAACATGTGGCCGGAAAATCTCCAAGTATTCCATCCCTGATTTCCCAGATAAAGGGGCTCATACCAAGAAAAAAAATAAGACAGAACAAATAATTAAATGGTAAATATTTCTTAAACAATAAATAAGAAAGCCACAGCATCCATAATACAAATACTACAATTAATATTTTATAAGGAGTGAGATTTAAGCCGAACATTGCATAACATGGTGCAATTAATGCAGGAAATCCGGGCGGGTAATTTTGAGGTGCGTAAGATTCTGCCAAAGGATTATAAATATATCCCGTTTCGCCATAAGGGTTTCCTTCAGTAATATTTTTTGCATGTAATAAGTACAGCGCAAAATCGTCTCCCCAGCCGTGCCCTTTTAATGTAGTAAAAAAATAAAAGATACCGATGCAGAAGATCAGGAAAAGAATTTTATTACGTTGTTTGTCTTCAAATAATTTGTGCACAGCAAACAAATGTAAGTATTTCCAAAAATTATTGCCTAATTAAATCTTTTAAAGCGAAATCTATATGCCGATAACTAAACCCAAATCCTGCTTTTTCAATTTTGCTGCAGCTTATATTTTGCGATACTAAAACCGTATCTGCCATTTCACCCAACATTAATTTTAAAATAAATGGAGGGACAGGAAATAAAATTGCTTTTTTCTTTGCATGTTTTAGAAAGGACTTCATTAGCTCATTTTGTGTTATGGGGTTGGGTGCAACACAATTATATGTTCCATTTATATTTTTGTGTTGCAAGGCAAACAAGATCATATTACAAACATCATCAATATGCACCCAGGAATATATTTGTTCGCCGTTCCCTAATATAGGAGCTATAGCAAATGGAATTGTTTTGGTTAGTTCTTTTAATGCACCACCCCTCGGTGATAAAACAATTCCGATTCTTAAAGTGATTAATCTTATTGCTTCATTTTTTAATGTTTTTGTTGCTGCTTCCCATTTAACACAGCTTTCACTTAAAAAACCCTTTCCAGGGGATGTATTTTCATTTACCAATTCATTTACTTCTCCATAATAACCTATTGCGGAAGCTGCCACAATTGTTTGTATTTTATTTTCTGTTGAGTTAAGATATTTTTTTAATAATGCAGTACTTTGGGTACGACTCTCAATTATTTCTTTTTTCCTTTTTTCAGTCCATCGTTTTTCTGCGATAGTTTCTCCTGCAAGATTTATAATCGCATCTGCCCATTTTATGCCTTCAGAGTCAATAAAGTTTTTTTGAATATCCCATTTAAATATTTTTATGTTACTATTTATTGATTCTTTTCTGCTTAACCATGCTACATTATAACCTTCCTGCAATAAAATTTCCGTTAATCTTTTGCCGATCATTCCTGAACCTCCTGTAATGAGAATATTTTTCATGTGTCTTTTTTATTACAACAAATAAAGGGTATTATGGTTAAAACTTTCTTCTTCTCCCTGAAATGTATTTATTTTACATAGTTAAAATTAATATTCTATGAAATTACGTCTTCTTCTATCAGCTTCATTTGCAACAATAGTTTTATTCCTGTTTTCCTGCAAATCCAATTCAACTTCAATAAAGAGTGATAATGAAAAAGTAAGCGAAAGCGTAAGATTTATTTATATCCCTGATGCAACAGAAATACTCCCCTCATGGAGTAAAGAGAATGTTATTGTAAATCATGTTGTTGGTGAAGCAGACCATTTACATCCTTTTAATAGTGTGAATGCAGCAAAAACATGGGTACATCAATATATACATTGTTTTATTTTAAAAAATGATATTATAAACCTGGCTCTGATACCTGATCTTGCAGTGAGCTTGCCTGACACTTCAGAAGATATGCTTCGCTACACATATACACTCAGGAATGATGCGACATGGGATGATGGATCACCTATAACTGTTGAAGATGTAATATTTTCTTATAAAGCAATTAAATCACCACTCACAAATAATCCGAATTATAAATCATACATCGAACAATTGCGAACTATTGAGACGGATCCGAACGACCCGCAAAAATTTACGATGGTGATGAAAAATGTATATATTCAAAATGTGATTTTTACTGCTGATAATCCTGTTATACAAAGAAAATTTTATGACCAGAATAATGTTTTGGCAAATTATACTTTTGACCAATTGGATAATCCTGAATTCAGTAAAAATGCGGGAAAGGACATTATAGAATGGAGCAACGATTTTAACACCATAGCAAAATACGGTAACGATCCTGCTTATATTAAAGGGGCAGGTCCTTACCAGATAACTAAGTGGAATCGTGGGCAAAGTTTAATACTTGAAAAAAAGAAAAACCATTGGATGGAAAAATTAAAAGATCCTACTCCATACCAAACAGCATATCCTGAAAAAATAATTTTTAAAATTAATGGAGATGATAATTCAACAATGCTTGAGTTGCGTTCAGAAGACATTGACGTTTCTACATGGATAACAGCACCTACGTTACTTGAACTGCAAAAAGATCCTGCATTTAACGCAAATTATAATTCCAGATTTACCGATATGTATTCATATAATTATTTAGCAATGAATATGAAGCCCGATGGCATTAAGCATAAAAAAATATTTACTGATCAGAAGGTGCGCTCAGCAATGGCATACCTTTCACCTTGTGATGAAATTATTGAGGTTGTTGCAATGGGAAAAGGCGTAAGGCAGGCAAGCATGTTATCAAGTTTAAAGCCTGAATATAATTCCGATTTGCCGATAATTAATTATGATGTTGAAGCTGCGAAAAAATTATTAGATGAAGCAGGATGGGTTGATACAGATGGAGATAATATAAGAGACAAAGTTATAGATGGCGAAAAAATACAGCTGAGTTTTAATTTAGGATATATGACGACGCAAAAAATAGTTGCTGATATCGCTAAATTAATTTCAGAAGGAATGTATAAGGCAGGTGTGCAGGCAAATTTAAAACCATATGATTCTAATTTATTATATGAAGAAACCCGGCAACATAATTTTGATATGACTTTCGGAACATGGGCAGGAAGTTTTTTACCTGAAGACTTTGCTCAACTATGGCATACAAGCAACTGGGCGAATTATGGCTCTAATTTTTCCGGCTTCGGAAATGCTGAAAGTGATGCGTTAATTGATTCATTAAATGCTACATTAGATATTGCAAAAAGAAAAGAAATGGTAAAACGTTTGCAAAAAATAATTTATGATGAGCAGCCTTATGTATTCCTCTACCAGGGTATGAAGAGAAATGTAATTCATAAACGTTTTGGAAACCAGTACATGACATTTGAAAGACCAAATGTGGTTTTAAATTATTACAAGCTGTTATCAATATACGGATCTGCTTCAGGGGGAACACAAAAAGAAACTACACCTAATTAAAATTTCAGCATTAAAATTTTATTTTAAAAGCGATACATAGTATCGCTTTCTTTTATTAGCAGGGGTTTAAGCGTATTTTTAAAATGTACTGAATTTGCAAAATACATAGTAATTTTCACCCGGCTATAAAACATATGTTGAGATATATTTTTAAACGCATCCTAATTTTCATTCCAACGCTTATCGTTATTTCGTTGCTTGCATTTATGATCAGTATTAATGCACCGGGCGATCCTGTTGAACGTATGTTAACAAGATCGCAGGGGAGTGGTGAGCAATTTGCGCAAGTGCGAAATACGATAGAACAAAAAAAAATATGGACAAAAAGACTCGGACTTGATCTGCCAGTTTTTTATTTCAATATTAGCAATGCTGCAACGCCTGATACATTGTATAAAATTTATTCCCCAACTGAAAAATATGCTTTACAAAGATTAATTGGACAGTACGGCAACTGGAAATATATTTCAGCCTACCATCAGGCTTTGCAGCATTTAAATATTGGTTACGATAATCTTATTGCTGATTCAGTTACAATAAACAGATTTGGAAAAAATGCAGTGGTTGACGCTATGAATTTATCGAAGAGTGATGCTTTATCACTTGTATCCGCTTATGAGGAAAATATAATACGGGCGAAATTAAACGGATTAAAAAGTATTTATTCGCAATTTTCTTTTTTTGCAGAACAGCAAATTATTTTAAATGACGTTATTGCGAAATATGAAACAGTAACAACAAACAAAACAACCTGGAAAAATTATATTCCTGCAATACACTTTTAT
This sequence comes from Chitinophagales bacterium, assembly GCA_014380545.1. Taxonomy (GTDB): domain Bacteria; phylum Bacteroidota; class Bacteroidia; order Chitinophagales; family BACL12; genus JACMJP01. The sequence continues at coordinate 7,755 of JACMJP010000312.1, forward strand.
AAAAACAATCAATATCACAGGTGGATTTTCGGAGACGGAAATTGGATAACAGGAAAAAATAGTTTGTATTGCAGAGGAATAATACGGGGGGATTTCGGGTTGTCTTATCAAACACAATTGCCAATTGATAATGTAATAAGTGAACGTTTGCCCTGGTCACTTACATTTACTATAATTTCTGTTTTACTTGCTTACTTAATAAGCTTACCGATTGGAATTAAAGCAGCGGCAAAAAAGAATTCAATGTTTGACAGAACATCATCTGTTATATTATTCATTTTATATTCCATGCCTGCATTTTGGTTTGCTACATTATTATTAATGACTTTCGCCAATCCACATATATTACAAATATTTCCTGCTTCGGGTGTACAACCTGTTATAGGCATACCTGAGGATGCTACTTTTTTTGAACGGATCAAATTATATTTTCCGTACTTGATATTGCCAACAATTTGTTACACCTATTCTCAACTTGCATTTTTAAGCCGTATAACAAGAGTTTCAACTTTGGAAGTTATTTCACAGGATTATATTCGTACAGCAAGAGCAAAAGGTTTAAGTGAACATAAAGTAATTTATAAACATGCATTCAGAAATTCATTGCTACCCATCATTACCGTGTTGTCAAATATTCTACCGCTTGCAATTGGAGGCAGTGTAATTCTTGAAACAATATTTACAATTCCGGGAATGGGAAAAGAAATATTTTTTGCCATTAGTAATAAAGATTACCCGATGATAATTACTGTATTTACAATAACAGGTATTTTAACATTGATAGGCTATTTAATTGCAGATATTTTATATGCAGTTGCAGATCCAAGAATTTCGTATAAATAAAATAAATGCATAAGTAGTGACGATTAATAAGTTTAAAAAAACAAAACCCAAATCAAGTATTAACCATTTGGCAAATAACCAACATAACGATTTCAGTTTTAAAAGATACGCATGGCAGCAGTTTAAGAAAAATAAACCTGCCTATGTTTCAATTTATATTCTTTTGGTTCTAATTGTAATTGCTTTGTTTGCGCCTTTGCTTGCTAATGAACGACCATTATATTGCAAATACAAGGGAGAAATACTTTTTCCTGCATTTTCTTTCAGAAATAATTATGAAATAAAAACGGATGATGGTAAAACAGAAAAAATTCAATTAGATATTGCGGACTGGAAGCAGAGAGAGTTTGATAATGTTATCTGGGCACCAGTAACATATTCACCCGGAAAATCAGATCGGTTAAATGCAAATTATACAGGACCCCGTGACGAACAAAAATTCAGAGACAGCAAAGGAGAAATAATTAATATGCCTGCAAGGTTTCGTCATATACTGGGTACAACTTCTACCGGTGATGATGTAATGGCGGGTTTAATTCACGGCGCAAGAATTTCTTTAACCATCGGGTTTATTTCTATGGGTATTGCATCAATAATTGGTTTATTGCTTGGAAGTATTGCAGGATATTTTGGTGATAGTAAATTAATCACTTCAAGAGGGAGATACTGGACTGTAATTATCGGAATTTTTGTTGCATGGTTTTATGCATTTCATACCCGCTCTTATATTATTTCTGATGCAATTTCAAAAAGTGCGATCAACATGATAGGGCAGGTGATTATTAGTATTTTTATTTTTTGCATTATACTGTTTCTTTTTTCTGTGCTTGGAAAATTTGCCGGTAAAATAAAGTGGCTGAACAAAAAGGTTACTATTCCCGCTGATGCAATTGTATCAAGAACAATAGAGATAATTCATTCCATTCCTGTATTTATTTTAATTATCAGCCTGGCGGCAATTGCAAAACCATCGCTGGTGAATATTATGATCATCATTGGTTTAACAAGCTGGACAGGTATCGCACGGTTTACAAGAGCGGAATTTTTACGCATTCGTAACCTCGAATATATTCAATCGGCAAAAGCACTTGGATATACAGAAGCAAAAACAATTCTTAAACATGCTTTACCAAACGGATTAGCACCTGCATTGGTTACTATTGCTTTTGGTATTGCATCAGCAATTTTAATTGAATCAAGCTTATCTTTTCTTGGTATTGGTGTTCCGCCCGGCACTATAACATGGGGTTCATTAGTAAATGAAGGCAGGGCAAATTTTAATGCATGGTGGTTAGTTATTTTTCCCGGGCTC
>JACMJP010000313.1 GCA_014380545.1 Chitinophagales bacterium
CACGATTTCCTTTACCTCTGCATTGGAATTTAATGCACCTTTTTTATAGGCTTCCGCTATTCCAAAACAGAAACTATTCTTGTCAGGATAACCATTGATAAGTAGTATTTTTTTCATTTTGCTAATAAATTTTTCTTGTCATAGTAAACTGAATCAAATGTTATTGGTTGCTTTCCAAGCACTTTCGATTTTTTAAATTCTTGCAAAGAAGTGTGTATTTTTCATAATCGGCATGGTTAACCTTCGGTAAAATCAGTAAGACTATTGTTTTTATCTTTTCATTATCTGTTGAATTATATCCGGTAAAGGTCTGCATCAATAGAAGATATTTGTTACACAACGTTTTAAATAACTTACATAATTAACTGATAATAAACTTAAATTCTCAGAATTATGGATTGTCTGTTTTAATTGCTTTAATAAAAAATAAAAAAGGTTGGCGAGGCCAACCTTATAAAGGCAATGTTTGGTATAAACCAGACTCAAGTATAACTGAGATCAAAGTTTGTACTTTTAATTTAAATAATTTAATATGCTATATTATCTTTTGTTTAATAATTGGTTTACCGCATTATTAATTATTTTGTTAAAGAAATTTACATTTAATATTACAGTAAGGTGGATTATTATTGCAGAAAACTAACAACAACAAATATAAAACATGTTAAAAACGACAAAGAGGGCTTCACCTGAATTTAATTATTGAATAACCATTTTTTTAACAACAATATCATTGCGGGTTTTTAATGCCAATAAATACATTCCTTTTGTTAAATCATTTACCGCATATGTTTTGGAATATGTCTCTGCTGCATGAATTCCATTACTAAGTTCTTTTATTAATATACCTTTCATATTATAAAGCCGCACATTAATAAGATCGAGGTATTTAAATTAATTGTAATTTGAATTTCGGCAGTAACTATCGTATTATATAATATGAAGGAGCCTGAGTTGGAATTATTTACTGCCGCAGACCCTGATGCTGTAAAACTACCCGTCATTCCCATAACTTCATGAAAAGTACATTTATAATTATATGTTCCGGGAGTATCAAAAATCTTATTTGAAACATCAATCGGATGATCCCATGGAAGAGCGCCTGAGGGAACACTTTGACCAGATGCGCTGTTTTCCTATTACTTTATTCATACAAAATAAAAATGAATTATTTTATCATGATAAATATTTTTGCGATATGCAAGCGAAAGCCAGTTAGAATAAAAAAAATATAATACAGGAAGAAGATAAACGACATCCTAAACTAAATCCGAAGGGGGAATTAAAATTATTTCCTGAAAAGTACGGGTTTTGAAAAGTAATTAATTACTTCTTCGCCCTGCAGCTATTAAATTATTTAAAGGTGTCAGATCTCATTAAGTGAAATATTTGCCAATAATATGATGCATTATTTCTTTGGTAAGTGGTTTTGTTCTGTATTCAGAAACAAAACTCCATGTTTTTGCCCGTTCTATCTCAGCAGGATTTTCAGAGTTTGTGAGCATAATAATTATTGCCCGGCTCTGTAATTCTTTATCAAGCCCATTATATTCCTGAAGAAATTCCCAGCCATTCATACCCGGCATATTAATATCCAGCAAAATAAGATCAGGATGCGGGTCTTTTTTCGATGTTAGATACTCCAATGCTTCTCTTCCTGAATTCATCGGTATAATAATATTTTCCGGATCGGTTTTTTTAATGGCTCTTTCATGAAAAAAGTTGTCATGAGAATTATCATCAATCAGCATTATACATTTTAATTTTTTCATTCTGTTAAATTTGGTATGGTGAAATAAAATGTAGTTCCCTCTCCGGGGATTGATTCAACCCATATATCTCCCTGGTGCATTTGAATTATTTTTTTGCAGTTGGCAAGACCGATTCCGCTTCCTTCATATTCTTTATTTGTGTGTAAACGCTGAAAGATATCAAAAATCCGTTCGAAATGTATGGGCTCAATGCCAATTCCATTATCGCTTACTGAGAATTTCCATTTTTCATTTACTTTTTCTGAGCGGATCTCAATTTTAGGCCGGGTATCTTTTTTCCTGAATTTAATTGCGTTCGTAATAAGATTTTGGAATACCTGGCGAATTTCAATTTCATATAAATTTAGTTTAGGCATATCCGTAATCTTAATAACAGCCCTTGAAGTTTTTATCACTGTGTCAAGATCAGCAATCACATCATCAATTAATTTATTACAATCAACACAAGAGAGTTTTTTATTAGTGCCTAATCGTGAAAAGTCCAGGAGTGATTTGATGAGCACACTCATTCTGCTTATGGCATTATTTACAGCATGCAGATATTTTTTCGCATTGTCATCTAAAACATCCGGATAATCCTCCTCAAATACCTGCATATAGTTAGCAACGGTGCGAAGCGGTTCCTGAAGATCATGTGAAGCTATATATGCAAATTGTTCAAGCTCTTTGTTTTTTATCTCCAAACTCATTTGTTTTTCCAGCGCAGCTTCCTGAATCTTTCTTTCAGTTACATCATGCGCTATTCCATATAAGCCAACCGACTTTCCGTTTTGGTCCAATTCAAACTTGCTTTTTGAGTAAATATGTTTGATGGTACCATCCTTTAAAACAATTCGGTGATTTAAAATTGTGTCGCTGAATGTTTTTTGTGATTCTTTAAGTGCTGCCATTACATAATCCAGATCTTCAGGATGTATGAACGAGACCCAGGTATCAAATGAGTGTCTGTTTTCATCTACCGGAAATCCATATATTCTGCAAGCTTCTTCTGACCATAAAGCTATATTTGTTTCAAAATTCAGATACCAGTTGCCGAGGTTGGCTATTGCCTGCGATTCATTTAATCTTTTTTCGCTTTGTATCAGGTTTATTTCTGCTTTTTTTCTTTCTGTAATATTTCGTGAATGACAAGCGGTTCCGATAACTTCTTCTCCTCTGCGGATAGGGTAAAAAGAAATTTCAGACCAAAATTCTACAGGGGTGGCACTATATTCAATTATTGTAAAAGCTTCTCCTGCAAATGCACGGTCGTAAGATATTTTAAAACGCTTCAATTGGTCGGGGGGAAATCCTGCTTCAAGAATATTGCTCCCTTTTTCAATTGGCCCGCCTGACATAAAACCGATGATCTTATCGAAAGCTTGATTGGAAGTAATTAATTTAAAATCTTTATCCACACTCCACATCAGGTCATTCGTATTATTAATTAAAGCATGAAGATTATTTCTGTCAAATTCCCGCTGCTGTTCTATTATTTTTTTTTCAGAAATATCACGGACGAATCCGATAAAGTGCGTTCTTCCGTTAATCTTGGAAGGCGTTATACTAAGTGAAACATCCAATTCATCCCCATTTTTTTTAAGGGCGCTGATATCAATTGTTTTGCCCAGTATAGGTCCTTCCCCTGTTTTTAAATAATGTTTCATGCCTTTTTCATGCATTTTGCGGTAACGTTCAGGTATGATGGTAGCAGAGAGTTTCATACCTGCGACCTCTGTTTCTGTCCACCCAAACAGCACTTCAGATTTAGCATCCCAATTCGTAATTATGCCTTCTTCGTCAATAATAACTAGGGCATCTAATGAAGCAGCATATATGGTTTGAATCAGGTTTTTACTTTCTGCCTGGGCCAGCTCCGCTATTTTTTTTTCAGAAATATCTGTGAAGTTTGCTACTAATGCATGAACACCCGGCTCATGAAGCATATTGGTAATAGAGCCTTCGCACCATACCCATTTACCGTTTTTATGGCGTCGGCGCTGCTGGAAATAAGATGATTTGCCGGGAGTTTGCAATATATCTACTTTGATTTCCAAAAAGGCAGGAATATCATCCGGATGAATGATATCAAAAACCGAGGTGTGCAGAAATTCTTCCAAAGAATAGCCGAGAGCTTTTGTAATAGATGGACTACCGTATGTTAGCTCACCATCCTCAGTGGCAAGGGTTTTCATGTCAGAGCTTTTTTCAATAAGCGCCCGAAAACGCTGCTCGTTCTTAATTACCAGCTCTTCAGAGTCTGTATGTCTTTTTGCATTTTCAAAAATATCCATGGCAAAAGAAATATCCCGTGTTACTGTTGTCAGCAGGGCAGTTTCTTCTTCATCGAAAAAATTTAATTCAGATGCATATAGATTGAATGTGCCGATGATATTTCCTGACTTTTTAATGGGAAGCACAATGGCAGAAAGAATCCCGTGTTTTGCCGCAAACAATTTCCAATTTGTTAATTCAAGCTCATTTGCAATGTCGTTATAAACGTAATATGTGCCTGTGCTCAAAACATGCGTCTGCGGACCCTTGGATGCATAAGATACACTCAGGAATTGTTCAATTACTTCTTCCGGAATACCACTTTGGGCAGACAGGCTTATACTTTTTAGATCATGATTCAGAATGCCTATCCAGGCCATTTTGAATCCGCCTGTTTCAAATGCAATGCGACAGGAAGTTCTGAATAATGTTTCTTCATCTTTTGCATGAATGATGTTTTGGTTCACCTGGCTGATGAAAGCATACATGCGGGTGGTTTTACTTATTTTTTCCTCGGTTTCTTTTTGTGCAGTAATATCCTGCACCAACGACATGATAGTATTCACCCTCCCTTCACCATCCTTCAATACTGAATTGAACCATTCGCACCATATTACTGTGCCGTCTTTCCTGTAATTTCTATGCTGAATTTTGTTTCTTTCAATTTCACCAGTAATAAGTTGCTGTGTTATTTTGAATACCCGGGGCTGGTCTTCTATGTACACTTGTCCAAAACCGGTTTTTTCTAATTCAACAAATTCTTTTTCAGTCCATCCAAAAATTTCCTCTGCACGCTTTGACCATGATTTCACATGCAACCGGGTATCCCATTCAATAAACCCGAGGGGTGTATTTTCAATATGAAAGGCTAACCGGTGGTTTGTGAGGTGTTGTTTCATTTCCTCTTCCATACCTTCAAGCTCGGCCTTCATGCGCTCTATTGCCTGCGCACGATTAAAAATTTCCACCTCCAGCTTCTCTATATTGTCGGGGTTAAAAGCTTCACGTGACAAGGTATTTTTTGGTTCATTCATTAGTTAAAATTTTCAGTTAGCCGCTGCATCTGCTTTAATAATTAATAATTGAGGAGATCGTTTTGCCCGTGGCGTTGAAGTCAGCTGCTGAATGGGCTGACATATTCATCTATTTCAACAATGGTTTGTTTCTATTTTTTCCAGCACACTTATATTCATTTATTTTTATACTTTATGCGGTCTTTAACTTTCCAAATATAAAGTTGAACATTATTACCAGACGGAGCATTACATAATTATAGAAATAAGTTATATTATTTACAGTATTGGCTGAAAAAAGTATAAAAAACCTTCCACACATTTGCGGTGACTTCGTATTTAGTTTCAATTTTCTTTAGCCCTTTCCATAGTGATTTTATTCCAAATCAATCATCTTTGATACATCTTTCAGCAAAGGGATTTATTTTGCAGGTATAAAAACAGGATGATTATTTTAAGGAGAGTTTCATAAAGCAATAAAAGTTATTGCTTTTAATGCACACGGTTTTACAGTTTGTATATTCGTTTAATTGTGTAAGAATTCCGCCCAAACTGTAAGGGGAATTCTGAGCGAAGAAAAATTTATGAGTTCTGGTCTTCTGATCATAGCGCCACTATGCGCTACATTCCAAAGCATTATAAAAACAACGATGGATAATACTAATGTAATAGCTGAAATGTATTTTGAATTTTTAATGTTGCGATAAATAAATGTTATATTCACTAGTGCTGAACACCCCAGGAGAATAATCAGCCAATATATTCCCTCAGCCAACTCTTCATGTGCCTCAATATTATTATGAGCATTTGTGAGTTGTTGAACATTTTGTTCAATATGGTGCTCAGCTTCTTCACCTGTGTAAAAAGCAGGAAAGTAAATTATTGATGCAAAAAGTATTAATGAACAGGCTGTAATACTCAGTATTTTATTTTTTAAGAAATAAGAAAAAAAGAAAATGAATATCCCGATAAGCAAAAACACCCCGGGCAGATGATTCAGGATCAAATGCAAATACATAAATGCAAAGAAATTGCACAATTTTAATTAATTATAAAAAAACTGGTTATTATTTTATTATGAAATGTATTACAAAATGTAAATAATATTTATCGTTCAAAAACAGGAAGGAGGGTAATTTCTAATTCTCCTGGATAAGTTATAGTAAGTTTAATTAAATGCGTCTTATTTGTCATCAAATTATTAAAATATTTATATAAATGAATAGGGACAAATACCTATATTACCTTTGTATTAAATTAACCTGGTCATAAATGGCAGTAGTTGGTAAGTTAATAAAAAAATCCATATCATACAGAAAAAAAGCTCTTAAGATTGAGCAGGATGCAGTAAAGCAACAATATAAAACTTTCAGAAAACTCATAAAAAAAGCGGAAGCAACAGAATTCGGAAAACAGTTTCTGTTTTCACAAATACTGACAGCAAAATATGATATAGGCTTATTTCAGAACTTAGTTCCTGTTTATTCATATGAAAAAATAAACCTTGAATGGTGGCGAAAAATGCGGTATGGATTAGCAGATGTTTGCTGGCCGGGAAGTATTAAATATTTTGCCCTAAGTTCAGGAACTTCAGATGCTTCAAGTAAATATATTCCTGTTTCAAAACAAATGCTCAAAAGCATACGAAAAACATCAATGCGCCAAATTTATTCAATGGCAAATTATGATCTTTCTGAAGAAACATTTGAAAAACAAATACTGATGATAGGAGGGTCTGCATCCCTTACAGAAAAAGATGAAAAGTACTTTGGTGACATGAGCGGAATAAGTGTAGCGCATGCTATGCCAAACTGGTTTTCTTCTCAATATTTTAAACCTGGCTATGAAATAGCTTCCATACCTGAATGGAATGACAGGGTAGAGGCGATTGTGCAAAATGCAAAAGACTGGGATATAAGTATTGTATGCGGAATTCCTAACTGGGTGCAAATGATATTTGAAAAAATTGTGGAGAGATATAATGTGAAAACGATACATGATATATGGCCTCATTTGGAAATATATGTTCATGGGGGAATTTTCTTTGATCCTTATAAACAGACGTTCAAAAGTTTATTGGGAAAAGAAATTATATATGCAGAAACCTATATGGCTTCAGAGGGATATTTTGGATTTACTGAATATGAACATGCGGATGGTATACAATTGATTTTTAATAATGGTATATTTTACGAATTTATACCATTTGATGAAAAATATTTCGACGAACAGGGTAATGTGTTAAAAGGTGCACCTGTATTTACTATAGCAGATGTGGAACCTGACGTAGAATACGCAATACTCATTTCAAATAATTCGGGTGCATGGAGATATTTATTGGGTGATGTAATAAAATTTGTGAATGTTCATGAACATACAATAAAAATTATTGGTCGCACGAAACACTACCTGAGTGTGTGTGATGAACACTTGTCAATTGATAACATGACAACTGCATTTCAGAACACATGTGAAGAATTAAATATGCATGTGAATGAATTTACAGTTATGCCAATGGAGGATAAACAGCACTTTGCACACAAATGGTATATAGGAAGCAGCGTATTAAGTTCACCGGAAATTTTTGCTAAAAGATTAGATAAACATCTTAATAAAGTAAATGATGATTATAAGGCTGCAAGAAATTCCATACTCGGGATGCCGAAAGTAGAGTTTATTCCCACTCAATTATTTTATGAATGGTTAAGTAGTATGGGTAAGGAAGGAAATCAGTTTAAAATTCCACGGGTTTTGAAAGGAGATAGCCTTGAGTCATGGATTAGATTTTTGGAAAATGCAGTGATTGAAGTAAAGAAATGAAAGATGCAATTATATCAGGTATAGGAATAGGCATTACTATTTCTTTTTTATTTGGCCCTGTTTTTTTTTCGCTTCTTCAAACAAATATTCAGTACGGTTTTACTTCAGGTATATTTTTTTCGACAGGAGTTTGTTTAAGCGATTTTTTAGTTTCTTTTCTTTTATTTTTCGGACTGTCAAAATTTTCACCATCCTTTCAGCTTGCAAATGTAATATCTGTAGCAGGGGCAACTTTTTTAATTATTTTTGGAATTGTAACAGTGATAGGAAAATATAAAATAAAAAACCCTCTCCAAAATACGATCACTAAAAGCACATATATTAAACAAACTCTCAAAGGTTTTACGTTGAATATTGCGCATCCCGGAGTTTGGATATTTTGGTTGAGTGTAATAAGCATAGTGGGCATGAGCCATGAAACAAAAAAGGAATTTCCGCAACTAACAATTTTATCCTGTTTCCTGACGATTTACCTCTTTGATATTTTGAAATCTGCTTTAGCAAACTTTATAAGAAAAAAATTAACGTATGAAATTCTTGGGGCCGTAAACAAGGCTATAGGTTTTATTATTTTCACAACAGGATTGATAATGTTATTTAAATTATTGAGCAAATAAGATGAGATATTTTGTGTGGTTGGCGGGAATCATTCCCTGACTTAATTTAAAAGAAGAAAAGTCTTATTCATTTTCATATAAGCTGAGGCGGTTCTTTAGCATATTTAATTCTGCCTGCATAGAATTTACCCGCTGAAGCAAATAAGAGATTGCATCAATACCTTCCATATTTATTTCCAGGTCATAATGCAGGCGTATCATTTTTTCTATGTCTTTAATGCACTCTTTCTGAATATAGGGTATTTCCTCAACAGTAGTAATTTCTATTAATCCATAATCATTTAAAGTATGAATGAATGTAAGGTCAATGTTATAATGGCTGCAGAATTGCCGGATGGTTATGAAGTTTTCAGTTTCCATTTTTATGCATTTTTGATAATTCCCTGAATAATTCTTTTTCTTTTTCAGTAATGTTTTCCGGAATTTTTATTTTATAAGTTATATAGAGATCGCCAAACGCACCTTCTTTTTTATAAACCGGAAAACCTTTTCCTTTTAATTTTACTTTTGTTTCATTTTGCGTTCCGGGTTTCACATGCAGCTTCACCTTTCCATCAAATGTATCTGTTATTATTTCACCGCCTAAAACGGCAGTGTACAGATCCAGATCTACAGTTGTATAAAGGTTATTACCCTCCCGCTTAAACTTTGTATTATTAGAAATGGAAAAGCTTATATAGAGATCTCCTTTTGGTCCGTTGTTCATTCCTTCACCACCGTATCCTGTTATTTTTATTGTTTGTCCGTTCTCAACTCCGGCAGGAATGGTAAGGTTAATATTTTTTCCATTAACAGATAATGTGCGCTTATGCGTTTTATAAACATCTTTCAGATCAAGGTGTAATGTTGCATTCATGTCCTGTCCTCTGAATTTGATCTGGCTGCTCCTTCGCCCTCCGGTTGCACCGCCAAACATTGATTCAAAAAAATCTGAAAATTCATGTCCCGAAAATGCATTTGCATTTCCGTCTTCGCCAAAACCGTCATATTTTTTTTGTTGCTGATTTGCCTTTTCAAATTCTTCCGCATGTTTCCAGTCCTTTCCGTATTTATCGTATTTCTTTCTTTTTTCAGGATCGCTTAAAACTTCGTTCGCTTCATTAATTTGCTGAAATTTCTTTTTTGCTTTATCATCATTTGGGTTCAGGTCCGGATGATGCTTTCTTGCTAATTTTCTATATGATTTTTTAATATCTTCCGCCGAAGCATTTTTATTCAGGCCAAGTATTTTATAGTAATCTATAAATTCCATTGCTGGTTTAATGAGTAAAACTACTCCAAAAAATATTTTGGCAGGAAAGAAAACGTCGCATTTAATTGGTGGCGGCATTAGGATAAATTTTTCTATCGGTGGGTGTCAGCACCAGGCGGAATCATTGCAAATAAAAGTTGGGAGACATTTTGCTCTGCACTTAAATTAACATGAAATACATTTTGATAACATTCTCTTAAGAGTTCGTTCAGTTTAAAGTAATGGTTATCTAATGCTGAGATAACATTACTTGGAGTTCTTTGTAAAAATCTTTTTTATGCGGGAACCTAATAAAATACACTCATTATTTTTTTTAATACTGTTATGCATCACTTCCTCCTTTGCGCAAAACGGTACCATTGCAGGAGTTGTAATGGATGAATCAAATAAGGAAACATTAATTGGGGCGGCCGTAATTATAGAGAACCAGCCAACTTTCGGCGTAGTAACAGATATTGACGGAAGATATTTATTGGAAAATATTCCTGCTGGCACTTATGCAGTGAAGATAAGTTATGTAGGTTACCAGGCAAAAAAAATTACAGATGTAACTGTTGTTGCAGGTGAAGTAACAAATGTTGATGTAGTGTTGCCTCCAACAACTGAACTCACAACTTTTGTTGTGGAAACAACAAGAAGTCAGGAAACAATTAATTCAATTTATGTAATTCAAAAAAATAATATTGCCATCTCTGATGGAATTTCAAGAGACATTATTCAGCGCTCGCCAGATAAAAATACCGGTGATGTTTTAAAACGCATGAGCGGAACAACATTAACCGATGGAAAATTTGCGGTAATAAGAGGATTAAGCGACAGGTATAATACGGCGATGATAAACGGAAATGTATTGCCAAGTACGGAGCCCGACAGAAAATCATTTGCGTTCGATTTATTCCCTTCAAATATGCTTGATAATTTATTTATTTATAAATCAGCTCAACCCGATCTTCCCGGTGATTTTGCAGGAGGAATTATTCAATTAAGCACAAGAGATATTCCTGATGAAAATTTTGTTTCAATAAGTGCTGGCGCAGGATATAATTTTCAAACCACTTTTAAACCTTATTATCAATACCAGGGTGGAGCAAAAGACTGGCTTGGAATTGATGACGGCACAAGGGCAGTTCCTGATGGAATTCCTTCCTCAGAAGTATACAACGATCCTGACGCTACAACTACCGATGATCTTGTAGCATATTCAAAACTCTTTAAAAATTACTGGGGTGCACTTCCGTATGAGTCATCACCAATTGATCAGAGCTATCAGTTATCAGGCGGAATGGTAAAAAGTCTTGGAAAAAATAAATTCGGATTTATCGGTGCGCTCACATATAATAATTCAAGAACAACAAACTACGCAATTCGTGAAGACTTCGATGCAGTGCAGAATAATAAATATACTTATAATGATACAGCATATCGCCAGAATGTATTATGGGGAGCTTTATTAAATCTTTCATATAAAGTTGGTGAGAACAATAAATTCTCTTTAAAGAATTCTTACTCAGTTAATGCAACAGATAATACAACATTAAGGGGCGGGGAAAATTTTGATTTCACCAGGAATGTAAACTATGAATATTATGAATTTATTTCCAACCGTTTATTTTCAACTATTGTTTCCGGCGATCATTATTTACCCTTATCTAAAGTAAAAATTAAATGGAGTGCAGGAACAAATACACTTGTGAGAGATCAGCCTGATTTGCGCACATCTTTATTTTATACCGGATTTGAGCCTGCTTTTGAAGGTGATACATTATATCAAACATTTGCATTTTATAATCCTACACCCGATGGTAATTTTCGTTTCTGGAGTTACCTGGAAGAAAAAAGTTTACTTGGTACACTTGATATAGAATATCCTTTCGCATTTGGAAAAAATAAAAAACCGCAAACATTTAAAACAGGTTTGATGTTTATGAATAAAGACAGGGATTTTTCTGCAAGGCTCATGGGATATGTAGTAGGGAATTCATTTTATAGTAACCCTGATTATTATTCTTATCTTACTTTACCAAGAGAAGAAATATTTGAACCTGAAAATATTGATGCTTCATTATTTTATATTGAAGATGTAACATCAAAAAGCGACAGCTATACTGCAGAACAAAATAATACTTCTTTTTATGCAATGTTTGATAACCAGGCAGGAAATAAATTCAGGATCGTTTGGGGAGTAAGAGCAGAGTTTTTTCACCAAAAATTAAATTCATATTTCCAGGGATTCGATCCGGATCCGCTTCAGGTTGATTCAAGAGATCTGGATTCAACGGGTTTACCGTTTGATTTGCTTCCTTCACTTAATCTTATCTATAAATTAAATGATTCTATAAATATCCGTTTATCAGGATCGAAAACAGTAACAAGACCTGAACTCAGGGAATTTGCACCATTCGGATATTATGATTACGAAACTTCAGCATTCGTATTGGGTAACCCTGAATTATTATCAACTGATATTTATAATGCTGATCTTAGGTTTGAATACTTCCCCGGTTTCGGACAAATATTTTCAGCAAGTATTTTCTACAAATATTTTGTTAACCCTATCGAGATAAGAAAATATGATAATGGTATTTATAAACAATTAGATCCAATCAATGAAGATGCTGCAAGAAATTACGGTGCTGAATTAGAATTACGCAAAAACTTTTCTTTCCTCAGCGAAAGAGCATTTTTCAAAAATCTTTCATTCAATACAAATCTTGCATATATTAAATCAATTGTACAGGTTACAGATACTGCTTATTACGGAGTATCAGAAAGACCATTACAGGGGCAATCGCCCTATGTTGTAAATGCAGGGCTTACCTATTTTAATCCTGAAAGTGGATTTTCAATTACAACATTATATAATGTGATAGGAAGAAGGATCAGTGAATTAGGGTACTCTGATTATATTGATATTTATGAAAATCCCCGCCCGCAGTTAGATGCTCAGGCAAGTATACCGGTATTAAAAAATAAAGGTATGGTTCGCTTAACATGTTCTGATATTTTAAATAAAGACGCAATTTATTACCAGGATATTGACGGCAGCGGAAAATATGAAGAGGCAAATGATAACCGCATCGCACAAATTAATTATGGAAGCAAAGTATCACTTTCCATATCCTACAAATTTTAATTCTTAAAAAAACAAAAAAATTAAACTGCAATTATGAGACATTTTATTAAAAACACAATTTTTAGTTTTCTCATTCTTTTTTCTATTAGTGAGGTATTTGCACAAACTGTAACACTTTCAGGAAATATTACTGGATACAGGCCATTAAAGAATGATACTATTTATATTCTTGAAGGATTTGTATATGTAAAAGACGGAGGATATATTGATATTGAAAAAGGAACTCTTATTAAAGGAGATAAAGCAACAAAAGGATCATTAATAATTACAAGAGATGGAATTATTACTGCTTCCGGTACAGC
>JACMJP010000314.1 GCA_014380545.1 Chitinophagales bacterium
GGAATAAATGTACCGGGTGCAACAGTTGAAATTGTGGAACTCCTGCGTAAAAATTTAAAACCACAAATAAAAATAAAAGCCTCCGGCGGAATCAAAACAAAAGAATTTGCACTTGAATTATTACATGCAGGCGCTGACAGATTGGGAACGAGTAACGGAATTGCTTTAATAAGCTGATGTAATTTGACAATTATAAAATCAATTTGATGCGAATAACAATTTTTTCATAGTTTAAAGTTTAATTATACGGTAAGAATAAAAATTTGAATTTGATTTGATGAGAATGCAATATACCCCGCTTATTATATCTTCAACCTCTAATTTGAATGTATAATCATTTACTTTATTTCTTTTAATTAACTTCCCAAACAAATCTACAAAAATGATTTCCTCAATTAATTCATCGCCTTTTACATAAATTTCATTTTTGAAAGGGTTTGGAGATATAACTATGTTCGTAAATTCTAAATCCAAAAAACCTGTAAAAATTTGATAAGGTTTTAATATTACATAGAATGAGTTTAAAACTTCTTCAGGCTCATTAAAAGTTGGCGGAGTTCCTGATCCATCAAAAAAATATTGGCTAACAATCGGGTAACTATAATTTGGATTTGATTGATCAGTTATTGTCAAAGGATCATCATCAAAAGCATTGGGGCAATTTATATATCCAGGCTCATTTGCCCCACAATACACATTAATTATTGCAATTGGATATGGCAGTATATTTACATAGGGCAAATCGGTATCATATAATTTGCTGATGTCCCAATACATTGTTATTGGCATTTGCCCATTTATAAAATCAATATCTGCATCTGGATAAAATGAATTCGTAATTTCCATAATTTTCCCTGAATCCAAATTATAATTACCTGTATAAGGAGACGGGTACCCACTATTTACTACTACGTTAAATTTTGAAGTATCAATCCAAATATAATCTTCAAATTCCTCATCAAAGCCTGTTGGACTACTAGCCCCAGTATCATACCCAATATAAACAGTATCTCTATCTCCATTAGCATCTTCAAACCAGATAGGGAAAAGCCATTGAGGGTCTGTTTGAGAAAATAATTGTGAGATGGATATTAATAAAGTGAAAGTAAAAATTGTTTTCATGTAACAGAGGTACAATTAAAAAATGAAATAAACAATAAAGTGAAATTAAACTTTTATGAATGAAGCATCATATTTTTGTCACCTCAATATCAGCAACCTATCTGCATCCAGTCTTAATAAAATAAACACCATTACAGAAAAGGCAAGTACAGAACTGCCACCATAAGAAATAAATGGCAAAGGAATTCCGATTACAGGAATTAAACCTATTGTCATACCGACATTGATCATAATTTGCAGGAAGAAAATTGCAGCAACACAATATGCATAAATTCTTGAAAAAGGCGATCGTTGCCTTTCAGCAATATAAATTATTCTCAATATAAACACTAAATAAATTAATAAGAATATTGTTGTACCAAGGAACCCGAATTCTTCACCTATTGTACAAAAAATAAAATCTGTACTTTGTTCCGGAACATGTTTTAATTGTGTGAGAGTGCCGTTTAGATATCCTTTACCTAAAAAACCACCACTGCCAATTGCAATTTTACTTTGATCAACATTATAATTTGCGTCCCGGTCATCACTTAATCCCAATAATGTTAAAACTCTTTGGCTTTGATGATGTTCAAGTACATCATCCATAATATAGTCAGTTCCGTAAGCAACAAACCCGGTTAATAATAAATATACAAATATTGGCATCCATACTCCGCTGTGATTTAACCTGCGCACCATCCACCATGCTGCAAATAAACAAGCAATGGAAATTGCTGCGCCAATTAATTTTAAAGAGGCATACTGTGTAGAAAAAAATAAAATAAGAACTGAAGCAATAAAAAATATTAAAAACACATAGCCATTAAATTTGAACTTGCGCACAAATTTCGTGGAACTTGAAATGACGTATATTAAAATTCCTCCTCCTAAAATTATGAGCAATGTTTGATGCGGAATAAATAAAGAAAATAAAAAACATAATCCAAATAAAAATACAACAAGCACTTCACCTACCTTAAACCCTTCACGATATAAAACCAAAACAAATGTTGTATATACTAACGCTGAACCTGTATCCTGTTGCAAAACAATAATTGCCATAGGAAGAAAAATAATTAAATAAGCGATAAGTTTATCTTTTAATTTTCTTGCAGCAGGTGGAATTGCGCTAATATATTTTGCAAGCATTAATGCTGTTGCTGTTTTTGCAAATTCTGCAGGTTGAAATTGTATGCTGCCTATTTGCAGCCAACTCCTTGCACCATTAATTTCCCTTGCTAGTGCAAGCGTAACAAACAGCAAAAGGATCATGCTTGCATATATAATGACTGCAAATTTTGGAAAGAAGTTACTGTCGAATGTCAATAAAATGAAACCAAGAAAAACAGAAATGAACATCCACACTAGTTGCCTTCCGTGAGTTTGACCCAAATTAAATAAGCGGCTTGTTTCAGGATTATAACTTACTGCAAATACTGTTAAAAAACCCATCAGCAATAAGGCAAAGTATGACCATAATGTCAACTTATCAATATTTTGAAGAATGGATTTTTTCTCTCGCATTATATTTAATCAGGCAGTTTTCCTACCTGCACAAGTGGCTCTGTTTTATTTGAATCGACAGGAATTGTTTTTGGTTTGGGTTCGGTAATAAGATCAGCTTTCATCATTTTTTCTTCAAGATATTTTCTTTTTTCACTGATCTTTCCTGTTAAATATTTTTCAGTAATTAAACTGGCAATCGGTGCAGCATAGGTTGCCCCGAAACCAGAATTTTCGACAATAATGCCTATAGCAATTTTTGGATTTTCCTGTGGAGCAAAACAAGCAAACCAGCTATGATCTTTTCCATGCGGATTTTCTGCCGTTCCCGTTTTACCGCAAACCTGAATGCTATCTAATCTTGCAATTTTTGCTGTACCAAAATTTACTGCGCCCGCCATACCTTCCTGTATATAATGCCAGATAGTATCATTATAACCTGTTTCATGTTTTAATTTAAATGCTTGCAATAATGAATCTTCACCTTCAGTATTTTTTAAAATATGCGGTGTATAAAAATATCCGGAGTTTGCAATTGTTGACATTGCATTTGCAACCTGTAAGGGTGTAAGAATTAATTGATCCTGCCCGATGCCAAGTGTAACACAACTTGAAGCTCTCCATCTTCCTGCACCATATATTTTATCATAATCTTCGGGGTCAGGAACATTACCGGCTCTTTCATTCGGAAGATCAACTCCTGTTCTTACTCC
>JACMJP010000315.1 GCA_014380545.1 Chitinophagales bacterium
AAATAAGAAATATGTTGTTAAGCATTCACGGTTTCCTCACTTCCCTCGATACATGGGATATACTTTTTATTTTAATGCTGGCAGCATTTCTTGGTGTGGAATTAATTAGTAATGTGCCTGCTATTTTACATACGCCATTAATGAGCGGCGCAAATGCAATTCACGGTGTGGTAATTATCGGGAGCATTATTGTAATGGGTCATGCAGATAGTGATAATTATTTAGCACTTGTGCTCGGCTTTTTAGCTGTTGTGCTCGGAACATTAAATGTTGTAGGCGGATTTGTGGTAACGAACAGAATGTTGCAGATGTTTAAGAAGAAGAAATGAAATTAATAAGATAATTGTAATTCATAATTTATAAATACTTTGCCCAATAACTTAATCAACCAATAACATAATAACTTCATGTCTAATTTGGAAATTCTCAAGATCTGTTACCTTTTAGGTTCTTTGTCTTTTATTGTCGGATTAAAAATGTTAAGCAAGCCCGACACAGCAAAAAAAGGAAATTTATTTGCAGGCATCGGGATGACCATCGCCATTCTTGGAACAATTTTTTTACATGAAAATAAAGAAGGTGAAGGAATCGGCAATCTTGTATTTATTTTCGGTGGAATTATTTTAGGAACTGTTGTAGGATATTTTGCCGCCATGAAAGTGAAGATGACGCAGATGCCGCAAATGGTTTCTTTATTTAATGGAATGGGTGGTGCATGTGCTGCATTAATAGGTATTGTTGAAATGGATACACATCATCCTGAAGCATGGGGCGAAAGATTAATTATTTTTCTTGGCCTCATGATCGGTTCAGTTTCATTTGCCGGAAGCATGATCGCCTTCGGAAAACTGGAAGGAAAAATAAAAGACTACGGAAGTAAATTCCAGCAAATATTTAATAACACATTTATTTTCGCAATACTTGCATTAATTGTTTATGTTGCCATTGATCATGAAGTGAGCGATTCATTTATATGGATCATTTTTGCTGCTTCCTTATTATACGGAGTTTTATTTGTGTTGCCAATTGGTGGTGCAGATATGCCGGTTGTAATTTCATTATTAAATTCTTTTACAGGAGTTGCTGCAGCCTTCGGCGGATTTTTATATGATAACCAGGTAATGCTAACAGGTGGAATTTTAGTGGGCAGTGCCGGAACAATTCTCACCATCTTAATGTGCAGGGCCATGAACAGAAGTTTATGGAATGTAATTATTGGCGCATTCAGTGCAAGTAGTTCAACCGGAAAATCTACAGAAGGATTATCTATAAGGGAAATCAGTGTAACAGATGCTGCAATACTTTGTGCTTATGCGCAAAAGGTAACAATTGTACCGGGTTATGGATTAGCAGTTGCACAAGCTCAGCATGCTTGTCATGAATTTGAAAAGGCATTGGAAGCAAAAGGAGTTGAAGTGAATTTTGCAATTCATCCTGTTGCAGGAAGAATGCCGGGGCACATGAATGTTTTATTAGCAGAAGCTGATGTGCCTTATGATAAATTAAAAGAAATGGATGATATAAATCCGCAATTGCCAAATACAGATGTGGTGATTGTAATTGGTGCTAACGATGTTGTAAATCCTGCTGCGGAAACTGATCCCGGTTCTCCTATTTATGGTATGCCTATTATTAAAGCAAACACCGCAAAAAATATTATCGTAATGAAGCGAAGTATGGCAAAAGGTTATGCAGGAATTGACAATGAATTATTCTACGATACTAAAACAAGGATGTTGTTTGGTGATGCGAAGGCAACGCTGGAAAAGCTGATAGCTGAGGTGAAGAATGTGTAGATATTGGTGAGTAGTTGATTGAGTGATTTTATTAATTAAGTTATTAAGGCTCGGTGAGAACTGGTCATTTTTAATCATTAACTGATATATTAATTATATGTAGCTCATCATTTCCCTGTTTATGTAGCATGATCTCGACATAATCACTTCCTATATAATTCGAATCAGGTTTATATACATAGAATATACAATCATTGGTAGTTGCAGAATCTGAATAAAACTCACTCAATTCATAGTGGTTTGCCTGTTTTACTATAACAGCTGTTTCATTAATACTGCATACATCCCACCACCAAATATGATATGATTCAGTATTCCTTATAGATATGTTAACTGTTATAGTTGCGACGCCATCTTTATTACAAGAATTAGTAAGTGAAAGTATTGCAAGAATAAATAATAATCGTCGCATGAATTTTCCCCTATTTATAAAATTATACCTCAATATGCTCCCAATATTCTTTTCCATATCCCACAAATATTTCTTCACCGGCGGCAATTTTTCTATTGGCAGTTATAAAAACTCTTTTACCATAAATAAGAAAGGAAGAATTATTTTTAAGTTGTGCATTTTTAACCGGGCCTTTTGCATCATTTGCATAAATGGCATAACAGTCTTTCTGTTTTTTTGCATCAATAACATGATTTTTACTTACATAAAGTAGATACCTGTTTGTGCCCACATCCTCATTCACCTCATCCCATCTTTTTATTTTTCCTGTATATTCCACAATCCGGGAGCCTTTACGTATATCTTTTTTGGTAAACAAACCCTTACCTGCCGCAGGTATCTGTGATTTTTTAATAACTAAATGTTTTTTTTGAACTGGCATGCTTTGCTTTTAACTGATTGGGTTTTTTTATTACCTGTGCGTTCAAAGATATTTAATAAAATGCTTTTATTTGCGCTATGCAAAAAATGCTTGCAATTATTGGTGGCGGGGCAGCAGGGTTTTTTGCTGCAATAAATGCGG
>JACMJP010000316.1 GCA_014380545.1 Chitinophagales bacterium
ATGTTATCTCCATCAAGCAACATGGTAACATACCCTTCCTGATGCAAAATTCGCTCAACATGTTGCGCAATGGTACTTTTTCCAGAGCCTGAAAGACCTGTGAGCCATAATACTTTAGCATTTTGTTTAAGCAATTCTTCCTTGTCTTTTCGCTGCAAAATCCTGTCGAAAATAGGATGAATGTTATTCTGCACCATGTTTTTTAATTCGAGCCGCAAAGTTAAATAATGCGGTCGAGTTATTTGATGGATAAAGAAAGATTGGGGTTGTAAGGTTATGTTAAGTTTATATTGTGACAGATCATCACTCTATGCTTAAAATATGCACTTCTTTTTCACCTTCAGATTCAAATTTAATTACATAAAATCCCGGCTCAAGTTCATGAACATCTATGGAAACAGTGTTCGTCTCAAAGTCGCTTTGCCCTTTAATAAGCATGCCTGTAATAGAGAATATTTGTGTATTTACCACATTTTGTATTTCCTCAAATTGAATATGAATGTGATCATCAGCCGGATTAGGATATACCTTAATGGTGCTGTTACAAGAATTATCTCCCAGGCGCAAAACATCTACAGGAAATTTATAAAAACTTAATAAGCCTATCCCATTTGCATTTTTAGGAAAAGGTGTACTATTTCCCTTATGTCCCACATAACTAATTTCTGTTATGCCTGTTGCATCTGCTGATAAATTCAGGATTATTGTATTCCCACTCACGAGTCCGGAGACTATATTCACTGATGTGCCATACAAAATAAAATCATTTTCTGAACCCGATTCCCAATTATATGTATCTGAAGCATTTTCAAGAGTAAGAACTATTTGGTCTAATGCAGCAAGTTCTGCAGAAACAACTGTCGGGGGTTCACTATTGAGTTCTTCTGCTGCGTCATATAAATCCCTTGCTGCAAGCCTGTAAATATTTTGCCCGTCAAATTCATAACCTCCTGCAAATGGAAAATGGCAATCGTCAATATAATGCTGCGCTCCGTTTGTCGACATTACATGTATATTCACCAAATCATTTGCAAGTTGGCGATGGGCTTCCTGGATCCGCAAAGTTCCTGTTATTGGTTGCCCGCATCCTTTTCTTATCTGGAAAATATAACACTGTTCAATTGATGGATAATCGGCTAACCAATCGGTATGTAATTGTGTAAAATAATCTTTATACATATCAGTTGTCATAAAAAAAGCATTTGATTCACCCTGGTACCAGAATACTGCACGGATATTATTTTGCAGACCAGCTTCCTTGATGCGTTTTAATAATTTTCCGTAATTGGTATTTACGTCTGTGGGGTTCGCATCATTTCGCTGAAAATACTCTACCGGTTGCCCGCCTTCTGCACCATTAATTACTGCAACAGGGATTCCATAAGCATCTACAATATTTTTGGCAAGTACCATTCCCCACTGTCCTGCATGTCCAAGTGTTGCATTCCAAAAATCTCCTGAGCTGTATGCCCAATTTTTTTGCCATGCTGTTGTGTAGCCACTTCCGTATCCTCTTATAAAATTAGAATTATAGGCGGATGAACTTCCGCTGAACCCACCGGCATCTGCATTTGACTGTCCCTGGATAATAATTGCATCACCGGCTACAACATTACTAACCTGTCTTACAAGTGTTAGCGTAATTCCATTATATCCATAAATTTTAAATTTATATTGTTTAAGCTCTGCAGGGATTTCATAACTAAAACTAAATGGGGCAATACTCCCGGTGTAGGTTAATGTTTGGCTCAATGTAGTGAGTAAACCTGTTCCCCGAAAAACTTCCACCCGCACCTCGGTATACGGAGTTCCCGTGCTATTTACAACGCCTGCAATTTCTACAGTTCCTAAATTTGTAACTAAATCTCTTGGGTACAATTGTTTATTTTTTGGAACCGTACTAAATAAAACTTGTGAAAAAATATGTGTACGGATTATAAGTACTAAAGCGGTAAGAATGATTTGTTTCATATTGAATTAATTTAATTAATGAATGGGCGAAAATTTTTATTTTATTAAATTTTGTTCGTCATGCCGTATTTTAAGTTTGGCAATTAAAGCATCAGACATGGGATCGGAATAAATGCCAAATGAATTTACTAAAAGACCTTTGTGTCCATTTACTGAAGAAATAGCATACAAGATACTTTGATTTTCAGGATCGCTGTCTGCTTCAAAACGATATACTTTGTCTATCTCAAATTTATCGGGAGATAAAGTTTCACCATTTTGTGTACATTCAAGGCAGTCGTCTTTTGTAGCATAATCTAGAGTATATCCGAGTTTGCGTAAACCATTAATTGCTTCAGGAAGATTTGCATAATGAACCATACAATTCTTTTTCTAAAAGTAAGAAAAAGAATGCATACAAAGAATTTTTTTTTATTGCACTGAAAATGTGCAGGTCGAAGACCTGTCTTCTGAAGTAACTTTTATAAAATAGATTCCTTTAGCCGGCAATAATCCCTGAATAGAAATTTGCAATGCAGGTTTTGTAATATCGCTTCTGTATAAAATTTTCCCTGTGGTGTCCAATATTTCAACATAAGCATTTTGCAAAGGCATATTATTAATCTGCAGAAATAAAATATCATGAACAGGGTTTGGTTCAATTGTAATTTCAGGGTTTAATATAATATCATGAATAGAAACTATTCCCGGCTCTTCAGTTATGGATAATAATTGATTTACCGTAATATTTACAAGTGTTGTATCTTCTCCTGATGGAAATATAATATTCACTGAATCTATATTTTCAGCATCACCTAAACCAAAATGTGCTATCAAACTGTTTTGTCCGCAATAACCAGTTTGCGCAGAAATTTCCCGCATCTGCCAAACTGTTTCACCATCAATAATTGCTTTAACAAAAATTTTTGCACCAATTGCAGATGTATTACTTTGTGTTCCGGTTAATTTTATTTTTATCCAGTTATTGTCATTTCCGTCATTCAAATAAAATAAATTATCAGGCGATGGATCGCTGCTTTCATTTTTACATGTTGCAATAATGAGATCCTGGAAGCCATCATTATTTATATCTCCCCATGCACCGCCATAAGAACATGGTGTATTTAAATCATCAATGCTTGTATAATCTCTTGTAAAATTTCCTGTTCCGTCATTTTGATATAAGAAATTTACAATAGAACCGGTGCAATATCCATTCATCACAATTAAATCCTGGTCACCATCATTATCAAAATCACTAAATGCGCTGCCGTAAGAACATCCGCCGTCTGTTACTAAATCACCTGTTGTAATTTCTGTAAAACTTCCTTCACCATCATTTATAAAAAGCTGGTCATTTTGTGCTGCATAATATTTTGCATTTGCAGCAAACAAGTCAAGGTCAAGGTCATTATCAATATCTGCCCAACTGCTGCTCATCGTACTTTTTGCAGATGTAACAATTGGTTCACCTGTTAGTTTTGAAAAACTTCCTTCGCCGTCATTCCGGTATAAGTTATCCGGCTCCTCATCTTCATTTGTAACAAAAAGATCAAGATCATTATCGTTATCATAGTCAGTCCAATTTACGCTTCTTGAAAGATTTGCATCAGTTGATTG
>JACMJP010000317.1 GCA_014380545.1 Chitinophagales bacterium
CACCAAAGATCTTTTCCCACTTCCGGTGTTCGACCCCAAAGTTCAACTGCATCATCGTTATATAGTTGTATATAACCCAGTGAGTCGCATGTGTAAATAGCCTGGGGTAAAATATTTATTATGTACTTGTAAACATCTGTGGGGGTACTATTGCTGCATGTTTTGGCGGAATAATTTTTTGTTGATGGCATATTTGTACGTAAAAATATACAAAATAATTCGAAGTAAAGAGTTTTATACGGGCAATTAATTATTTATACCTAAATAAAAAAACTTGCCTTTAATTTGCAATAAAGAGCAGGCTTTTCAAACCCGAGGCAGAAGCTGCCTCAAGAAAGTTGAATTAATCTCTGAAAAATATTAATGCTGTATCACAAGTTTTTCTATAAGATATTTTTCTGCAGCATCCATGCGTAAAAAATAAATTCCTGCATGTAGGTCCCCTGCATTAAAATAAATTTCATTATTTCCTGCGCTGACTTGCTGCCTGGTAATATCTTTTATTTTTCTTCCTGTTATATCCGTAATATAAATAGAATAAATTCTCTCTTGGTCATCTGTCCATTGCACAGTTACATTTGCTGATGCAGGATTTGGAAATATATTCACTATAGTTTGAGTAGATAAATCAGTAGCATCATTTAATAATCTTTCAGGAAATTCATTACAGCTTCCTATTCGTGCTGTAAATTCTGAATGCATTCTTGCTTCAAATCCTTCCAATAGTGTAACACTGCTTCCTGCCTGGTATAAACCTGAGGCATAATCATCATATATTACGGCGCCAATTGTAGTAATGGTTGATCCGGCAATATCCGCATCATATTCTCCTGCTGAATAAGTGGCTGTAAGGTTGGTGAGACTAGAAGTACAAGATCCTCCGCAATCTGCTGCAACATATTCAGCGTCCTCGGCAAAAACATTTCCTGTAATATCGCATATAACAGGAATTACATTTTTTGCCCAGTCAAGGTCAATCCATCCACCGAAAGATGTAAATATTAAAGTGTTTGTATCAATTGGCTGTGCTACTTCAAAATGTAAATGCACCCCTGATGCGCAACCAACTTCTCCTTCCTTGCCGATATATGTTCCTGCCGTTACCCAATCACCTTCTTCAAAACCGAGATCTGTAACTGAATTTTCTATCATGTGTGTGTATTTTGTCCATTCGCCATTGGGATGTTCTATCCACACATAATTATTTGCGCATGAAGTTTCAGAACAATCACATTGAATATTGTTATCATCTTCAATAGCCCTTATCCAGCCGTCAGCTGCTGCTGCAATTTTATAAGGGCTGCTTGTTCCGCCTTCACCAACCATATCTATTCTTCCTCTCGGGCAATGATTTAAATGATCGTTATTTATTTGTACGTCAGTTCCGTCAATATATGGTATGCGGTAAATGCCGTTTGATAATTCAAAGGGCCCGCACCAATCGTTACTGCATTCGTAACAATAATTATCACTACCATCACACTCAGAGTCAACTACGATACAAGTCTGTGCATGTGTAACAATTGTTACACATGCAAGCAGAATAATGATTTGTATTTTTTTCATCATACATTAAGATTAATGTTGTACGA
>JACMJP010000318.1 GCA_014380545.1 Chitinophagales bacterium
ATGAGATTTTAACTTTGTGAAATGAAAAACCCCGGCAGAAATACCGGGGCTAAAGTCAGAAAAAATAAAAGGGCCTATTTCTGTATCATTAATTTTCCTGTAAACATTTTTCCTGCATCATTATACATTGCATAAAAATATGTTCCTGCAGAAAAAGTTTGAACATCAAGTGCAATGGATTCCACTAAGTGTGTTCCATCAGTTGCGTATTGCTGGTTATAAATAATTTTTCCTGTAACATCCATTAATTCAATATTCCAGTTACCTGCTTCCAAAGCATGGAATATAATTTTTACATGGTCTTTTGCAGGATTTGGATATACAACAATATTGGCATCAATATTTGTTACAGCATCTTCTGCAGTTTTTAAATCAGTGCACTCTCCCACTGTTCCTCCAAGTGCAAGAAAATCTTCTGCTGCAGCAACCGGTAAACAATAAGAAACACCATCATAACAAACAGAAACTTTATTAAATCCACAACTGTAATCTGTTGCATAAAAACTAATTGTTCCGCTTATTTCATTTGAAACCGCTAATAAATTTTTTCCGGTAGGGCTGCTTGTTGCAGGAATAAATAAAAATCCTTCGGGGCCGAGGTCACCACCAACGCCTTCATCTGGTGTTACAGAAAAATCTCGGTTATTTTCATATTCAATAAATTCAGGACTATTTACATCTGTAATATTATAGATCATTACACCGCCCATTCTTTCAAGACCAAGAAATAAATATGTATCACCAAGAATTTTTGCAGTAGTTAAGCCTTCAGGTTCCGGGCCCTTATCGTCGCTTCTTCCTTTTTTTGTATTGCTTGTATTGCTTGCATTAAAATTTGCGGGATATTGTGTGTTTGTTATTTGTTCAATATCATCGCCGCTGTCATATACTAATCCTCCTGTTGTATTCCAGATAGAAAATGATCTTGCACCAAAAGCATATAATGCATCATAGTCTCCGTCATTATCTGTATCGCCAAGTGTATTACACACATTTAATCGTCCGATAACATTATCTGATTTTAAAGTTGCTTCATCAGGAAACGCAGTATCATCCAGATCAAGTGAACTGATTCTTGATGCTTCTTCCAATGCATCATATTCTCTAACATCACCTTCATTTGCTGTAATTAAATATGTTTGATTTCCAATTTTAGGTGCAGCAATGGCATCAGGCTGATACATTCCAAAAACAGGTTGCGTTGTAATATTTACAATGCTGCTGTTTTTATCAGAAGCATCTAATGCATTTTCAGTTAAGCTGTGATCTTTGTATCCGAGCGGATATAAATTCAATACTTTTTTCTGCTGAATACTAATTTCTGCAATTGCATTATTTTCCTGTAAGGTAACGTATGCCTTTCTTGAATTATAAGAAACCGCAATATATTCCGGTTCAAGATCCTGAGACACTGAAGAGCCCGGGCCATTAATTTTAATTGCAGCATCAATTGGTAAAATATCATACGCAGTAAAATCAACTGAATACACATCGCCTTGTGTTAATGCAGGAATTCCGCCGATCACATCAATAATGGAAACTGTTCCCAGCGGATCAACTGAATAGTCGCTATTCGGTTCACCTTCATTTGCTACTAAAATATATCTTCCGTTTGGTGAATTTGTAATCATATCAGGCAATGCACCAACTTCCACCTGGTTTATATAATTTCCATCAGCATCAAAAAATACAACGCTTCCGTTTGCCTGTTTATCATCTGCTTCAACTGCTGCTGCAACATATCCTGCATTTATTACCACACTGTTTGCCTGGTTGCCATAAGGTGTAAGATCAATACTAAATAAATAGGAAGGCAAAGAAGGATCAGAAATATCAATTACATCCAGCGAGGATGAATTTGCATTCACAGAATAAATTCTCTGTGTTGCAGCATCATATGCTGCAATCTCTGTTGCTCCTTCATCAAATATTGAGGTACTGTATGTTCCGAGTAAACGGAGGTCTACAAATTGTGCCTGTGTTTGCACAGATACAACTATGCAAATAATAGCGGCAAACTTTTTTAAATAAGCTGCGGGTAAAAATTGGTTTGTCATATTTTTTATTTTCTTGCGAAGATGAAAGCATAGCATGAACTCAATTCGACCAAAAGATTAAAATTGAATTAAGATTCCAGGTAATATATTAAGCCAACGATAATTAGTTTCAACAGATGTAAAGAAATTGTTTCTATAAAATCACTTTTTATCAGGAGCTGCTGTATGCGCTATAGATATTAAAAAAATGAAAACAGGAAAAAGGATTTACACATGCAATATTGTGTTCACATAAAAAATATATTCAGCATAAAAGCATCATACTTATTTCAGGAATACTTTATGTTTAATTGGTAAAAATGAATAAAGGAAATAATTGTTACTTAATTATTTTCATAATCATAATAAATCATTATTCACTAAAAATTAAAGAAGAAAATAATATTATATCATGTAGCAGTAAGTTTCAGTTCAAAGTGCACTGATACGTTTGCGCTGAAATAAATCATTTAAAAAAAATTGTAACATCATGAAGAAAAAATTTTTACTCCCGTTGAGTTTGCCGCTCTTATGCATTACTACTATGCTACAAGCACAAACTCCGTTCACGCCATTAGACACAAATTATACAACCACAACAGTTATTATTCCACCATCACCATTATTTTATGATGTATTATTTATAGGTAATACAGATTATGTTCATGTTAATGGTGGTGCTGACAGTGCATTAGCAAAGCAAAATCATGATTTTATTGGTCTTGTTCCAATAGGAACAGGTAGAAAACAAAACTGGGTAATTGTAAATCATGAAATAACAAATACAAAAAATACGAAGCTTGGTGATGGCGGTGGACAAACTGCTTTCAGAGTGAAAAAAAATAATTCAGGACATTGGGAAGTTAAACCAACAATCTGGAATAAAAAATTTGCCAATGTTGATTTTACAGCATTAGGCGGAACAAATACAAACTGCGGAGGAATTGTTACACCTTACGGAACAACATTAACCGCTGAAGAATTTCCTGTTTCATCAAATGCATCTTTATATGCAAGCGGTACAGGATATTCCGATACTTCGAATTACACAATTCCTCCGGGGAATGGAATTTACAGCGGGGAAGTTTTAAAACGCTGGGAGCAAATGGGATGGATGACAGAAGTAAATCCATCAAGTGCAACAGCAATAAAAAAATATTACAGCATGGGAAGATTTAGCCATGAAGGTGGCTGGGCTATGCAGGATGGAAAAACAGTTTATTTAACGGATGATTTTACTCCCGGTTTATTATTCAAATTTGTTGCATCAGAAACAAACGATTACACGGAAGGACAATTATATGCGTACAAACAAGGGGCTGCAGGCATTGGCGGTTCATGGATAACATTGCCTATGGCTTTTGATTCATTATTAATTATAAGAGATGTTGCCTTCAGAATGGGTGCTACTGGATTTACAAGACTTGAGTGGGCATGGGCAGACTATTATGAAGACAAATTATTTTTTACTGAAACAGGAGCAGATGCTGCTGATTATAAGATTGCAATGAAGGCAGGATCAAATCCGGCTTATCAAATTCAAAGACTTGATACAATTTATGGTACAGTTGCAGATTCTGTTTTAACAGATTATTACGGAAGAGTGTGGCAACTTGATCTCAATACTTTAGATTGTTCACCATTAGTTGAAGGTGGTGCAGGAAGTGATGGAAAGCATTTTTCAAATCCTGATGGTCTTGCTTATGTGCGTTATAAAAATGGACTGGAATATTTATTTATCAATGAGGATCTGAATGGATTTTCTCAGGGGAGAAACCCTGCGTATATTACTTCATCATCTAATTTAATTAATGAAGTATATTGTTTAGACCTTAAAATTACAAATCCAACAGTTGATGATCTTGAACGTTTTGTGATAGGACCAAAAGGATCAGAAACTACCGGGCCAACCTTCTCAAAAGATGGTAATACTTATTTTGTAAATATTCAACATCCGGGCAGCACAAATACATTTCCGTTTAATAATTCAACAACAATTGCAATTACAGGTATGAGAGATTACCTTGCAGCTTTGCCTACAAGAAAAGCTGAAATAGAAACTGCAATGAGTGCAGATGTATTTTCTATTTATCCAAACCCTGCAACACGGGAATTGCATCTGAATAAAACAACAGATATTGCAGTATATAATAATAGCGGTGAATTATTATTTACTGAAAGAAATGTGAACGTAATTAATGTAAGTGAACTTGCATCAGGTGTTTATTTTGTACAAACTATAAATGGTGAAGTGCAGAAACTTATCGTTGAATAATAACTACTTTACGGTATTTTAAAAAAGGAGTGGAAATGCCACTCCTTTTTCTTTTAATTTTGCATACTTTATGAATTTTAAAATAAATCGTTATTTTCTTTTTTCTGGCTTTATGCTGGTGGTTGTCTTTTTTGCCGGCTTCAAACAAATACAAAATAACACAGCACCTGAATATCTTGTTCAGGAAAAATTTGTACAGAATATTAATGATCTTAGCGACGCTGTAAAAAACCTTAAGCAAACTGTTTCCATAAATGATACGAAAAACACAGATCATGAAAATGTAATTCAACTTTTTTATACGCTCAGGGAAAAATATAAACAGCTTGAATTTTTACTCACCTATATAGACCCTGAAGGATCTGAAAATTTTAATGGTGCGAATTTATTATCAGGTGACCCGAATGTTTTAAGCACACAAATAATTTATCCAAGAGGCATGCAGGTAATAGAGGAATTATTGTTTGGTGAAGGAAGCGAAAAAAATTATCCTGAAATAAAAACCCTGTGCCAGCAATTATTGGCTGATATAAATCTGCTTAAAATGCAGGTTGACAAAATTAATTTCTCCACAACCATGATCATGGATGCAAGCAGAAAAGAAATG
The DNA here is from genome assembly GCA_014380545.1 of Chitinophagales bacterium. GTDB lineage: Bacteria > Bacteroidota > Bacteroidia > Chitinophagales > BACL12 > JACMJP01. The sequence continues at coordinate 4,919 of JACMJP010000318.1, forward strand.
ATCCGTATTTGTTTTCTTGGATTAACAGGATTTGATTCACCTGTTGCAAAAAATTCAATTCCTGAAGCTGTAACTGCATTAAAATCTTTACAAAATACAATTTATAAATACCAGGCTTCTATTCCTGATAACATATTATACGAAGAAATAAACAAAAAATTTGATGAAGCACTTAATTATTTAACTTCTCATCCTGATTTTAATTCTTTTGACAGGTTATATTTTACAAAGGAATATGGAAATACATTGTATGCAATGTTATTGGATGTTCATGTTGCAACACAGGCGGCTTTGCCGGAAGATATTACAGACTTTAATCTTCCTATAAATTATAAAGCAAAGAATCTTTTTGATGAGGATCTTTTAAATGTTGATTTTTTTGATGCGCACAAGATTGATATGCCGACAACAGAAAGAATCGAATTAGGAAAAATATTATTTTTTGATCCTGTTTTATCAGTAAATAATAAAAGAGCCTGTGCTTCCTGTCATCAGCCTGCAAAAGCTTTTACTGATGGGTTGACAAAAAGTACTGCGCTCGATTTTAA
>JACMJP010000319.1 GCA_014380545.1 Chitinophagales bacterium
CCCTGGCCCGGTTACTTTTGGCTGAGTTTAACACAAATGGTAACCATTAAATATTCGCCAGATGGAATTGAAGAATGGATAGCGTTGCACACAACATATACAAATACAGGATCAGCTATTTGCCTTGCATCTGATAATTCCATTTATGCAGTGGGACAGATGTACGCAGTAACAATTCATTACACTCAAACTGAGCCGGTCATTTGTACTACTCCCACAGGACTATTTACAAATGCAATTTCAACAGCAAAAGCAAGATTAAACTGGAGTTTAGTTCCCGATGCATATCAATATGAAATATGGTTTAAAAAATCAACGGCAACACCCTGGAAGAAAAAATTTGTTAGCGGTATAAGTAATAAATTAAATATTAAAGGACTTCTTTGTAATGCGAATTATGTTTGGCAAATAAGAACAATTTGCGATACAACGGGAACTGATTTGGTTTCCGATTTTTCATCAATTCAAAATTTTACGACAGCTCCATGCAGACTTGGCGAGACTGCGGAAGGAATTGACATCTTATTAAATGTATATCCCGTTCCGGCTGCAGATCATCTTACAATAAAATTTTCCTTACCCGCAAATCCAACATTTGCAATAATAGAGATATATGGCAGCAATGGAAAAATTGTTTATACTGTTAATGCAAATATAGATGGAGGGCAGATAACTGAAGTTATTAATACCAGTTATTATCCGTCGGGAATATATCTTTTAAAGATCACATCAGATGATACTTTCGAAACACAACAGATTGTGATCAGTAAATAATTATTTTGCAACTTCTGAAATTAAGTTAACGGATTTAAAAATTATCCCGATTGCCTCAGGTGATCGGGTTTTTTGTAAGCTCATTTCATACACAAATAATAATTTTTTTATATATTATGCATCCAGCAGTTTCCATTCGTGTAAATGCTGATCAATGCCTGTAATTTGAAAAAAATGTATTTTAGCTCAATCCTATGGAATTTTGAGAATATTGAATAACGTTCTAGCCCTCTCTTAAATGGATATCGAAAAGGAAAACAATAAGATAAATACGACACTTGAGCAATTCGAAGCACTATTTCGGTATTCAACAATCGGTATTATTATTACCGACAGCTTGGGTTCAATCATAAATGTGAACAATATGGCCGAAACAGAATTCGGTTTTACGAAGGATGAACTTATTGGTGAAAAAATAGAAATACTCATACCAGACCAATACAAATCAAAACACGAAACTCACAGGGATAATTTTTATCAGCATCCGCACAATCGTTCCATGGGAACCGGCAGAGATCTCTATGCGAAAAAGAAAGATGGAAAAATGTTTCCGGTTGAAATTAGCCTCAGCCATTATACCATTGACTCAAAATTATATGCTATTGCTTTTATCATTGACATTACTGTAAGAAAAGGAAATGAACAAATGATGTTATCGCAAAAAATCGAACTGGAAAAAAATACGCTCGAAATACAATTATTAAATACAGACCTTGAAAAGAAAATTGACGACCGTACCAAGATGCTTAAGGAAACATTATATGAGCTTGAAACTTCGAGGCAGGAATTAAATAAAGCATTTATACATGAAAAAGAATTGGGAGACCTAAAATCGAGATTTGTAACCATGGCTTCTCATGAATTCAGGACGCCACTGAGCACCATATTGTCTTCTGTTTCATTGCTCGGAAAGTATACTTTAACTGATGAGCAGGATAAAAGAGATAAACATATTGGGCGCATAAAGGAAGCAGTGCAAAATATGAAAAATATTCTCGAAGATTTTCTATCACTGGGAAAGCTGGAAGAAGGCTCAGTAAAAGCTAAAATTGAAACAATGAATACCGGGGATTTTATTTTTGAGTTAAAGAATACGATTACTGATATGCAGCAAATTTGCAGGCAGGGACAAACAATTCAACTTACACATGAATTACCTGTCCAGACAACTACTGATATTAACCTCTTCAAAAATATATTAATTAACCTGTTGTCAAATGCCATAAAATTTTCACCTGAAAATTCTGTAATTCATATAAATTTACTTTCAAAAGAAAATAATTTAATGCTGTCAGTAAAAGATAATGGTATCGGTATTTCAAAAGAGGATCAGACACATTTATTTGAAAGATTCTTTCGGGCAAAGAATGCAACAAATGTGCAGGGAACAGGACTGGGTTTACACATTATTGGAAAATATGTTGAATTGCTTGATGGAAAGATTGAATTACAGAGTCAGCTTGATAAAGGAACGGAATTCATTATTTTCTTACCGCAAAATATTTCAAATTAAAATATATTCTAAATGAAAAAAATATTACTTATTGAAGATAATTCAGAGCTCAGGGAAAATACAGCGGAAATACTTGAGCTTGCAAATTATAAAGTGTTCACTGCTGAAAATGGAAAAATTGGTGTTGACATCGCCATACAGGAAAATCCGGATATTATTATTTGTGATATCATGATGCCCGTATTGGATGGGTATGGTGTAATTCATCTTTTAGGCATGAATGAGAACACTAAAAATATTCCCTTTATTTTTCTTACCGCAAAAACTGAAAAAACAGATTTCAGAAAAGGAATGGAAATGGGTGCTGATGATTATATTACTAAACCATTTGATGATATTGAATTATTAAAAGCTGTAGAAACCAGGCTGAAGAAAAATGAATTATTAAAACAATCTTTTTCAAATGATGTAAAAGGGCTAAAAGATTTTATTGACAATGCTCAAACAGCAGGGGGTCTTGAACTTACTTCAGAAATTCGTGAAATAACTGATTACAAAAAGAAACAACAATTATATTCAGAAGGAAAAAAGCCTCACTACGTTTATTATGTGATCAAGGGAAAGATAAAAGCATATATGATAAATGATGTCGGAAAAGAATTAATAACATCTATGTATGTGTCCGGAGATTTTATTGGATATACTTCAATTCTTGAAGACAAACCCTATGCTGATAATGCCGAAGTATTGGAGGATGCAGAATTAATGTTAATTCCCGGAAAAGACTTTTTACAACTGATTAGTAATGACAGGCTAATAGCGCAGCAATTCATAAAATTACTTACAAAAAACGTTGTAGAGAATGAAGAGAAATTGATCTCTCTTGCTTATAATTCACTGCGGAAGAGAGTTGCTGCAGGGCTGATGGAAGTATATGATAAATTTAAAACAGTTGAACCAGGGATGAGAAAGGTGGAAATTTCAAGGGATAATCTTGCAAGAATAATTGGTACCGCAAAAGAATCATTAATTAGAACGCTTAGCGATTTCAAAGAAGAAAAATTAATTGAGATACAGAACGGCAAAATTCATATTCTTGATGAAAATAAATTACGCTTTTTGCCGTATTAATTAATTATTTGTTTATGCACTGAAATTCTTTCCCGCAGTATTTTGCATTTGCAGGCTCCAGTCTTCTGTTAATGATGTTTTAACCCAAACATTTCCGGATATCCTATATATAACAATTGCAAGCCCTATATTTTTAAAATCATTTTTTAATTCAAATACTTTTTTATCCTCATTGAGATTTATATAAATATTTTCCCTACCGTTTACAAAAGCAGATAATTTTAATGCTGGTGAGAGCATTTCCGGTCTTTCATTTTTACTTTCCGATTCCATGTTTTTACAGAATTCAAACTTTAAAAATGGGAATTGCTGCTCAAGATCATTTTGAACATCACGAATAGTTGAATTACTGCTAATTCTTAGTTTTATTATATCACCATATATATTTTGGTTAAAATTCATATACAAAAATGCCATAACCATACAATTTAAAAAATGACGAAAGTCACCTTTTGCTATGAGTTATATTATACGTACTAATGACGTACATCATTTTTTTAAAGTCCTGCAGATATCAATTTTGCCTTATAAAATTAAACGCTATGAATTTTAAAAACAATCTTGACTTTGCCGAAGTAATACTTAGATATGCAATACTTATGGCTATCGGAATAACTGCAGGTATATTACATCAATACTGGATGGTTATTCCAATGATGCTGGTTTTCCTGACAGCAATTTTAGGATGGTGCCCTGTTAAAATGGTTTTTACGAATTTAAAAAAGAAAAGATCTGATACAGGATTGCACACTGATATTCCGGTACAACACATGCATTTTGCATGAAATTAAAGTGCATAATTATCTCTTGTACTGGAAACACATATCTTTAAAACCGGATCCTGTAATAAAAAGAGAGTGGCAAATATCCACTCTCTTTTAAGAAAAGGCAAACGGAAAAATTAAAACAACAATATTTTTCTGCGTAAATTATTTTCTTCATTTTCTATCGCAAGAATGTAAAAACCTTTTGAATGCGGAGGCAGTATTAAACTTTCTTCATGCAATTTGCCATTTATTATTGTGTTATTCATAACAATAACTTTTCCTGTTGCGTCAAATAGTTTTGTAATGCAGTTTCCCGGCGTTGCTCCATGAATAAGAATAGTAAGTGATTGATCATCTTCAATGGAATAGCAACAATTAAAAATTGGTGTATCAGACGTTTCTTTTAACGATGCTGTTGTAAAAGTTGATACAGGTGTAAAGTTGCTTTGGTCTGTTCCGCAAATTGTTTTTATTTTATACTGATACAATGTGGAAGCAGAAAGCCCGGTTAAAATTTTTGTATTTGTAACGGACGGTTTTTTAAACCATGATGATGTTCCGAAACTGCGGTAAAAAACACCATACTTTGTTGCACCATCAACAATATCCCAATTCACTCTTGCCGAGTTTGAGGTAATAAGATCAACAAATGATGCATCGGTTTTCTCACATATAAAAGGTTCGGCGCTTACGGTAATAGAACCCGACATACCACTCCCTCCTGAACTGCCATGTATCAGGCAATGAAATGAAAATGTTCCGGCACTGGTGAGAACAAGATCAAATTGTTGATTTAAAATATCCATCGGTATGTCAGAAAAAATACCGCTGTCAGAAACCGTAGGGTGATTTCCTTCTATCCACTGAAAGGTTACTGTATCGCCCAGATTAATGCTAACGGATAGAGGCACATATTCAAAATTACGTACTTCAATAATATGCGTAACAGCAAAAATCTGCATGCTTAATATTAAAAAAAGAAAGAATAGTGCGCTTCTCATATAATAAATATTTATTTTAAACGAAGGTATTCATTGTATTTGAAGCTGATGTTTAGAAGAAACTAAATGATTGTAAAAAAATAACTATCAGTTAGTATTATAAAGTTTAATATCTCAGTACTTTTTTCTGCTATGATCAAAAAAGGTGAGATAGAATTAAAAATATGCGATAATGTATATTATTTTTTATAAAAAAAGTTGCCCCGCCAGGCGGGACAACTTTTTAATGTAAACTGCGAAATGAGAACTTTAATTATTTTGTGATCGCAAGTTCTTTTGTTACAAGAATATTGTTTGATTCAATTGTTACTATATACATTCCGCTTTCGAAACCGGTAACATCAACAATTGCTTCATTAATTCCTTCAACACTGAAGTTATTCATACGATAAACTTCCTGACCCATAATATTTGTAATTGAAATATTTACCATTCCTGCTGCTTCAATTTGAATTGTTACATTGTTGCTTGCAGGGTTCGGGAACATATTTAATATTGTTGCATCAACTACTACATTGTTTTGTAAACGCAATGGAGTTGTTGTAAATGTTCCTATTGCAGAATAAGCTGAAGAACCTCCACCACAATTTGTTCTTACACGGTATTGGTAAGCTGTACTTGCCAATAAACCAGTAAGTGTTTTTGAAGTTGATGTAGCGGAGGTAGTTGTCCATGCACCTACTCCTACTTTTCTATACTGAACAGTGTAGTTATTAATAGCACACGGATCAGTCCAGTTAATAGTTGCTGATGTTGCACCGAGTCCTGTTATAGAGAATCCATAAGGTACACCGCAAACCACCGTATTTCCATTTTTCTTAGAATAAGCACTTTTTTCTGAAGTTGCACATTTTGAGCGCACTGAGAATTCGTAGCTGCTGCTTGCAGCAAGTCCGGTGAATGTATAACTTGTTACTGCACCAACATTAACAACGGGGCTATAAGTACCGCCAACTAGTCTGTAACGTACATCATAAGAAACCGCACCTGATACAGGAGCCCAGTTTAATACTGATGAACAGCTTGTTGGGTTTGTAACAGTTAAACCTGTTGGTTTTGGTACAACTATATCAGTTACTGCAAAGTTTTGCACTACATTACATGCACCGCTTGTAACTGTTACAGTATAAGAACCTGCAGCAAGACCTGATACATCCTGTGTTGTTGGTCCGTGGCTCCAGCTATAAGTATAAGAACCTGTTCCGCCTGCAGGAGTAATATCAATTGAACCTGTGTTAGGGCAAGTTGAAGCGCTAACTGTTCCTGTTACAGTAGGGTTGTAGTTAATTCCTGCTGTTGAATAATCTGCATTTTGCGGATCAAACTCAGTCCATGTAGAAGTCCAGTCCTGTGAAGCTGTAGAAGAAAGAGCTCCAACATAAGTTGTACTTGTAAAGAATGCATCTGTATAATCACCTGTAAAATCTGTTCCGAGGAAGTTTGCAGGAGATAAAGCTGTAGGACGGAAATCAGGTGAACCTGTTAAGTCAAAAGGATCAACTAAGCTTACTGATGTATTATCTGTGTATTCAGTATTGTTGTTACCATTTGCCCACACATCAATATCAAAACCAACAGTACATGTAGTACATAAGTAATCATCGGAGTTTCCTGATAAAATATTGCTCTTAAAAGTTAATAAACCGCTGTTTGCATTATCAGAAGTGTTTGAACCTTCAATTTTTAAACCTGCTTCAGGGTAACCCATAATAATTGAATTCTGGATTGAAGCTTCTGTATTTCTTCTTAAATGCGCACCTCTTTTATAGTTAGAGTTAATTACTGTAGTACCGTCGAATTTAGGGCCTACAACTGTCATGTTTGAAAATAACGTTTGGGTTTTTGGAGTATTTGTAGAACCAGTTGCGTCGTTATCACTTTCAAAACCGTTAGAACCTGAAACGTCAGCAGTATTTGGGTCTCTTAATTCAATACCAAACTGTACTTTACCTCTATGCCCGAAATCTGAATCGAAAGAATCATCTAATGTTCTGTACGAAACTAAATTTTTTGCGTTCACTGTTCCTCCGAACCATTCAAAAGCATCGTCACCACCATAAGATACCTGAACATTTTCAATTACAGTTCCACTGCCAACACCACCCATTGTTAAACCGTTAATTTCAGATCCCGGTAAAAATGCTATACCGCCAAATTCAATACGCATATAAGTAATGCTTCCTGAATTATCAGCATCATTGGTTCCACCATATTGACCGTCACCTTCCGGAGTATCAACACCACCTTCAATAATTGCCTGGTTACCAGGTACGCCTGCATTAACATCTGCAGCATTAATTGTAGCATCACCTAATACGATAACACCACCAATATCACCTGCAGCTCTTAAACCAGCAGCTTTATCAGATGTAAATACAACGGGTTCACATTGTGTACCCTGAACATCAATTGTACCTGTTTTAGTAATGATAACGGTTGCTTTACTTGCAGTTACTCCTTTAATTAAAGTACCTGCTTCAATAGTTAATGTTGCACCATCTTCAACATAAACAAAGCCGTCAACAAGATAAATGTTGTTGTTTGTCCATGTAGTGTTGCTTGTAATTTCGCCACTTACCGTGACTTGGGTAAATGCGGTAGTAATACATAACAGTATTACAATTCCGCTTAGTAAAATTTTGTTCATAATTAGTTGCAGTTTTTAATGCGCTTCAAAAGTAGAGGGGCTATGTTATGCTGAAATTGAAATTAGTTTATGAAGCTGTGATGTTTGTTTTATTGCAGAGTGAATTTAATTGCAGGAAGATTATGGCAATATTATCCGCATGTGAAGAAGAAGTAAAAATAAAATTGAGATAAGTATAAATTAATCTGCTGAAAAGAAAACCGTCTCTAATGTTTTAATTTCGGCATCTTTATGCCAGGTAGTGGAAATAAGTTGCAGCTGATCGCCGGGTTCTGCATCAATAAATATTTCTTCATTTACAAAATAAAAGAAATCTGCATTTACATCTTTATTTATATAATAGAGTGTATCACCGGATGTATTATTGATCACTACCAATTCAATGTTTTGGATCTTTTCATCATTCTCAAAAGTAGTTTTCAGCAGAATGGAAGAATTTGATGATACCACATCGCCTTCAACCGGCTCATGGATAGTAATGCGGGCATTATAATTATCACTGGAAGGAAAATTGTTTCTTTCAATGCAGGAAGTAAAAACACATATAATTATAATAATATATAACAAATTAAATCGCATAACACCATTTCTATATTTACAAAATAACTAAACTGCTGTGTTGTGAATGTTATGCTGCAGTTAACATTGTGTAAATAGCCATCGATTACAAAAACAAGGGAAGAAAGTGCTAATATGAATTTAATATGAATGAACTAATGAACATGTGTTTATCATTATTATGTGTATTGATTGCATTTTTTAATACAATACACATTTTTTTATAAAAGTGTTTCCTATTTGCTTCAGCACTTTGTATAAATAAAGGATATACTCTGCATACAAATTGTACATATCAGGCATAAATCATTTACAAATGGTTAAAGAAATCATTTTTTAAGCATTATATCATATTAAATTAAAGCTAACATACGGCAGTTATTTTTGTTCCTGTTAATAAAGCAGTTAGCACAATATAATAAGCAATATAAAATGCAAAAACATTATAATGGATCGTCGCAGGTTAATAAAAAGTGCTGGAGCAGCAACATTATTAAATTTCTTTGCTCCTAAAAATATTTTTTCTGCAACAGCAGAGAATTTTCAAACTCCCCGGCGGGTTTTACGCATCGCCCACCTTACTGATATTCATCTTCAAAAAGACAAAGCTGCTCCTGAAGGTCTTGCAAAATGTTTACATCATCTGCAAAATTTAAATCCGCAGCCAGATATTATTTTTAACGGAGGTGATACAATTGATGATGCACTGTTCAACACAAAATTAAATGTGAAAAAACAGTGGGATCTTTTTCATGCTGTTGTTAGAAATGAATGTTGTTTAAATATTGAACATTGCATCGGCAATCATGATGTTTGGGGATTGATAACTGAAAAAAAAGATCCGCTGTACGGGAAAAAATTTGCTCTTGAACAAATGGAATTGGAAAATACATACAGAAGTTTTGACAGAGCAGGCTGGCATTTTATTATTCTCGACAGTACACATGAAAGAAAAACCGGAATATGGTACACAGCAAAACTTGGCGATAAGCAGGTGGAATGGTTACAGCAGGATCTGGAAAATACACCAGCTGATAAACCTGTAATGATCATATCGCATATTCCTATTTTAAGTGCAAGCGTATTTTTTGATAAAACAAAAGTGCACAACGGAAATATAAATATGGCAGCTTCACTCATGCATACCGATTATAAAAAGATCATTAATTTATTTTCAGAACATAAAAACGTAAAGCTCTGCATAAGCGGACATATTCATCTTGCAGATCATGTTCAGTATAATGGTGTAAGTTATTATTGTAATGGAGCAGTCAGCGGCGATTGGTGGAATGCACCGTATTACCATGAAACAAAAGCGGGCTATGCTGTAATTGATCTTTTTGATGATGGAAGTTTCAGCAATCAATATCTCGATTATTCAAAATAATCCAGGTCAGGTGAGTTTACTTCTTCATTCTGTTTACTTAAGATTATGTAAATGTAAAGAAACCCTTTATCTTCGATTCGCAATTTGGGTTATGTGATAATACAAACATGATACAGATGAGTGAAGAGAACGGGTTAATAAATATAAATGTGATGATATGCGACAGGCAATATCGCCTGAAGGCAAAACCTGAAGAAGAAGAAACAGTGCGGAAGGCAGCTAAACATATATCTGAACAGGTAAAGGCATTGCAGGATCAATTTGAGGGGAAAGAAAAACAGGATTATTTAGCAATGTATGTCCTGATGCTGTCGGTGGAAAAAACAAACCTGGAAAATAAACAATTGACAAGTGATTCTGATATTTTAAGCGACCTTGAACAATTGAACATACAGATACAAAAGGTATTGACCAGTTGATTTAAATATTTTATAACACACTTCTCTCCTGCTTATCCGCTTCAATGGTGTATTAAGTAATAACCTTTCACAATAAAAACATACAGGTTATGAATGAAATTATTATTTACAGTATTGTTGGGGTTCTGTCCCTCATGATAGGCTTACTAATAGGAAAATTAATTTTCGGTCAAAGTAAAAATTATAAAGAAGCTGCTCAGAAAGACGCCAGTGAAATTATTACGCTCGCAAAAAAAGATGCTGACCTTATTTTACAAAAAACAAAAATTGAAGCTGATACTTATAAAAAAGAAAAATCTCTGGAATTAAAAGACCAGATGATACAGCAAAAAGCAGAAATAGAAAAGGAACGCCAGCAAAAAGTATTAAGTCTTGAGCAGCAGGAAATGCGCTATAAGCAAAAGGAAAATAGCTTAAACCAGCAAATGCAAACGCTTACTAAAAAAGAAGCAGAAACTGAAACTGTAAGAGAAAATTTAAATAAGCAACTGGAAATTGTAAATACTAAAAAAGGCGAATTAGATAAAGCATATGATACCCATATTAAAAAATTAGAAGAAGTTGCAAAGCTGACGGCAGAAGAAGCAAAAGCTGAATTAGTGGAAGCATTAAAAGATCAGGCGAAAAATGATGCAATGAGTTTTGTAAAAGAAATGATGGAAGAAGCGAAAATGAAAGCAAGCAAAGAAGCTAAAAAAATTATTTTACAAACAATACAAAGAACAGCAGCAGAACAAACAATTGAAAATACAGTTTCTGTTTTTAATTTAGATAGTGATGATCAGAAAGGACAAATAATAGGAAGAGAGGGAAGAAATATCCGTGCGCTTGAATCAGTAACAGGTGTTGAATTTATAGTGGATGATACACCTGAAACAATTATTATTTCAGGATATGATCCGGTGCGGAGGGAAATTGCAAGATTAAGTTTACAGCGATTAGTTGCTGATGGAAGAATTCATCCGGCAAGAATTGAAGAAGTTGTTGCGAAAACCAAAAAACAAATGGAAGAACACATTGTGGAAATTGGAGAACGTACAGTAATTGAAATGGGCATTACGGGTTTGCATCCTGAATTAATCCGCATGGTTGGAAGAATGCGTTTCCGTTCTTCTTACGGGCAAAATTTATTAATGCATTCAAGGGAAACTGCAAACTTATGTGCGACCATGGCAGCAGAAATGGGATTAAATCCAAAAGTTGCCAAGAGAGCAGGATTATTACATGATATTGGAAAAGTGCCTGACGAAGAAAGCGAATTAAGCCATGCATTACTCGGCGCAAAATTATGTGAGAAATATGGTGAACATCCTGCAATAGTAAATGCAGTTGGTGCACATCATGATGAAATAGAAATGACTTATGTTATCTCTCCTATTGTGCAGGCATGTGATGCAATTAGTGGCGCAAGACCGGGAGCAAGAAGAGAAATTCTGGAGAGTTATCTTAAAAGAATCAAAGAGATGGAAGCTGTTGCATTAGCAAACGACGGTGTAGAAAAAGCATACGCAATACAGGCGGGAAGAGAATTAAGAGTAATTGTAGAAGCAGAGAAAGTAAGTGATAAAGCAGCAGAAGATCTTTCTTTTAAAATTGCGCAAAAAATTCAGGATGAAATGCAATATCCGGGACATGTTAAAGTAACTGTGATAAGAGAAAAGAGAGCCATCAGTTTTGCGAAGTAATTTGATCAAAAGATTTTTAGTGATCATATAAAAAAAACAATCGCCCCGTGGCGGGGCGATCGCAACCTAAAAACCCTGTAATGCTACTGAGGCATCACTGGCTTTTTCTTTTCAGAAATTATGCCAGATAATTATTTTGGCATCACAATTTTGTCAATTACATGAATAACTCCGTTGCTTTGATATACATCATACGTTGTTATGCTTGCAATATTTCCTTTTTCATCTTTTAACTGGATGTTATGTTTGCCATTCATCATTGCGGTTAAAGTTCCGCCGCTTACAGTTTTAATTTCAGCTTTACCTTTACCGCTTTTAATCATTTCGGCAATTGCATCGAAATCATAGCTTCCTGAAATAACATGATACGTTAATATTTTTGTAAGCATGTCTTTATTTTCAGGCTTTAATAATGTTTCAACTGTTCCGGCAGGAAGATTTTCAAAGGCGTCGTTTACAGGAGCAAATACTGTAAAAGGGCCTGCAGTTTTTAAAGTTTCAACCAATCCAGCTGCTTTTACTGCAGCAACTAATGTAGTGTGATCTTTTGAGTTTACAGCATTGTCAACAATATCTTTCTTAGGATACATTGCTTCGCCACCTACCATTACAGTATTCTGGGCGTTTACATTTGTTAAGCCTACAGAGATGAACATCGCTATCACTGCTAAAATTTTTGTTACGTTTTTCATTGTTTTAATTTTTAATTTAGTTTATAATTTTTGTTGTATGCAGCCATTTACGCAGGAATATGGTTTTACGGATTTATAAAGCAAAAAAAATCGTGAAAAATATTTTTCACGATCTTAAAAACTAAAATACAAATATCTGCGTATGAGAAAACTTTATATCCTCATCTTATTTTCTTTCTGCATGTTTTAATACTTTCGCTTCAATGTAGAAAATTATTTCCTCAGCAATATTTTTTACCTGGTCGCCTATGCGTTCTAATTTTCTTATAACAGAAATAATATATAGTGCATCTTCAATTCTTGCCGGATCATTTTTTAAACCATCCGTAATTGTTCTTATAGCTTCAATATTTATATGATCAAGGTATTCATCACTCTTAAATATCTTTCTTGCAATCAGCGTATCCTCTTTTTCGAAAGCTGTCTTTGCATCTGTAAGCATTTTTACTGCAGCTTCATACATGGGTAATATATTACTTTCTTCCATCAGCTTTGCATCAAACAATTCTTTTTTCTCAATAATATATTTTGTAATACCTTCTGCTATATCCCCTATACGTTCAAGATTATTATTAATTTTTAATACTGCAAGAACAAACCGCAGATCAATTGCAACGGGTGCATATAATGCAATAAAATTTTCAGCAGCACGGTCAATGTGGAGTTCTCTTCCATTTACCCGTTTTTCCATTTGCACCACTTCACGGGCCAGATCTTTATCAAATTTAGTTAATGCTTCTTTTGCCTTCGTTAATTGTGTTGTAACCAACTGAAACATATCTTCCAGGTCATGCTTTAAATTTTGGACAGGATTATCTATTTGAGACATAATTTTTAATTTATTAATTTGATAATTGCCAATTTAATGATTTATTTCGGTTTCACATTAAACAAAATTGCGGATAAATCATTTACAATTTCAGATTATTGCATATTTAATATTCATCATCACAAGTTATTATCCAAACCTTCCGGTAATATAACTTTGTGTTTTTTCTTCTTTAGGGTTTGTAAAAATATTTGCCGTTGTATCATACTCTATTAATAAACCGAGATAAAAAAATGCTGTTCTGTCACTGATGCGTCCGGCTTGCTGCATATTATGCGTAACAATTATAATTGTATAATATTTTTTAAGTTCATTAATGAGTTCTTCAATTTTTGCAGTTGAGATAGGATCAAGTGCACTTGCAGGTTCATCCATTAAAATTATAGTAGGTTTAACTGCAAGTGTTCTTGCGATGCATAATCTTTGTTGCTGCCCACCGCTTAATGCAAGTGCAGATTTCTTGAGATCATCTTTTACTTCATCCCATAGTGCTGCCTGTTTTAATGAATTCTCACATGCTTCATCTAATGTTTTTTTATCTCTTACATTTCGTATTGTTAATCCGTAAACAACATTATCATAAATAGATTTAGGAAAGGGGTTTGGTTTTTGAAAAACCATTCCAACTTCTTTGCGCAACTCCTCTACCCTTACTCTTTTTGCGTAAATATTTTTTTCATCAATCAGAATATGTCCTTCCATTCTGAAACCTTCTATATAATCATTCATGCGGTTTAATAAACGTAAAAAAGTAGATTTTCCGCAACCGCTGGGTCCTATTAATGCTGTTACTGTGTTTGGTCTTATACGCATGGAAATATCTTTCAGTGCATGAAAATTTCCATACCACACATTTACTTTATCTGCTGTTAATTTATAATCCATAAAATTTACCACTTCACTTTTTTCTGCCATTTATTTCTCAAATAAATTGCAATACCGTTCATGAAAAATGTAATTACTAATAATACAATAATTGCTGCCGCAGCATTCACAGCAAATTCTTTTTCAGGTCTGCTTATCCAGTTAAATATTTGCATTGGTAAAACTGAATACTCATCATTTATTGAATTTGGCGTAAATGATACATAAGTAGCTGCACCAACAATTATTAAGGGCGCTGTTTCACCCACTGCTCTTGATAGTGCTAAAATAACTCCTGTTAATATGCCCCCGTTTGCTGCCGGTAAAACCTGTTTAGAAATTGTTTGCCATTTTGATGCACCCAATGCAAAACTTGCTTCTCTAATTGTTTTCGGCACTGCTTTAATTGCCTCTCTTGTTGCCACAATAATTATTGGTAAAATTAATAATCCAAGAGTGAGTGCCCCGGCAAGAATACTTCTGCCTAAACCGAAAGTGCGCACAAAAACTTCTAACCCTAAAATTCCATAAATAATTGATGGCACACCTGCAAGATTTGTAATATTGATTTCAAGAATATTTGCGAAGCGGGATTTTTTTCCATATTCTTCTAAATAAATTCCGGCAGCTACTCCAATTGGTATTGCTATTATTGCGGTTAAAATTAAAATCCAGACAGTGCCGAGCAATGCAGTTTTAATTCCTGCTAATTCTGCTTTCCTGCTTGGCAACGATGTAATAAATGCCCAGTCAACTCTGCTTAATCCTGTAATTAAAATATTTGTCAGAAATATAACAAGCATTAAAATTCCGATGCAAGTGCATAATATCGCCCAATATTTAAACAGGTTATCTTTCTGACGGTTGTTCATTGATGCAATTAATGGATTTATAATTTGTTGATTGTCGATTTATTAATTGATTAACTTTATTGTTATTAATATTATTTTTATTAGTTATTACATCTATTATTTCCCTCTGCACACCCTTAATCCCTAAAGGGGCCCCAACAAGATAATTTATAATTTTTTGTATTCCTCACCTAATCAGCATATTGGCTAATTAGGTAATTAATTTATTCATATTTATGATAATACCTTTTCTTTACTCTTGCCGTAATTGTATTTAATATAAAAGTAAAAATAAACAAGGTCATTCCTGCTGCAAAAATTGTCCTGAATTCCAGCGATCCCTGTGCTACATCACCCATACTTACCTGCACAATATATGTTGTAATTGTTTCAATTGGCACAAGCGGATTAAAAGTTAGGTTTGGTTCCTGACCTGCTGCTATCGCAACAATCATTGTTTCTCCAAAGGCCCTTGATATTGCAAGAATTACGGATACAATTATGCCTGACGATGCTGCAGGAACAAGCACTTTGAATGATGTTTGAAACCTTGATGATCCCAAACCATAACTTGCTTCCCGTAAAGATTTAGGCACTGCGTATAATGCATCTTCACTCAATGAAGAAATTAAAGGTATTATCATAATACCCATTACCAATCCCGGCGATAACGCATTAAATCCGCTCATAGATGGAAATATATTTTGCAAAGCCGGTGTAACCACCGTTAATGCAAAAAAACCATAAACAACAGTTGGAATGGCTGCAAGAATTTCTAAAACTGGTTTTATTGTCAGTCTGAATTTAGGATGCGCATATTCATTTAAATAAACTGCTATGCTTAACCCGATGGGCAATGCAACAATAATTGCAATTAAAGATGTAAGCAATGTTCCGGTAACAAGTGGCAATATTCCGAAATGTTTATCGGCAAATAATGGGGTCCATTGAGTATCTGTAACAAATTCAACAACAGAAACTTCCCTGAAAAATAAAACGGATTCAATTAATAAAACAATAAGAATTCCGAGTGTAGTTAAAACAGTGATACCGCCGCAAAGAGCTAAAAGAGATTCTATTATTTTTTCTTTTATTTTCAACCCTTCAAAATAAAATAATGTCACTTAAACAAAATGCGTAAGTGACATTATCATTAGATTAAATTATTTTTCTGTAACTGGTTCTGCCGGCAATTTTGCTTTTTGCGCTGCAAAATCAGATTCATTTAATGCAACATATCCTACTTCTTCTGCAAGTGTTTGCATATTATCTACATAATATTTTACAAAAGCCGCAACTTCAGGTCTTGCCATGGCTTTTTCGCTGATGTATATATATAATGGTCTTGACAATGGTGTGTAGGCTTTATTCAATACCGTTTCTTTAGTTGGAATTACTCCACCATTATTGTTGTCAACCGGTACTATCTTTAATTTATCTATATTGTTTTCATAATAAGCCATTCCGAAATAACCCAGGCCACCCTTATCTCCCGCAACTCCTGTTACTAACACATTATCATTTTCATTTGCTGTATAGTCACCACGGCTATCACCTTTTTTCCCGCAAATTTCTTCTGTGAAATAATCAAAGGTTCCGCTGGCAGTTCCCGGTCCATATAAATGTAAAGGTTCATTTGGAAAATCAGGGCGCACCTGGTTCCATGTTTTTATTTTGTCCTGAGCTGCAGGTTCCCATATCATTTTTAATTCAGCAACCGTTAATTTATCCACCCATGTATTTTCATTATTTACTACTACGGCCAATCCATCATAAGCAACCTCCAGTTCTACATATTTAATCCCCGCAGAATCGCATACAGCTTTTTCGCTGTCCTTAATAGGGCGGCTTGCACCACAAATATCTATTTCACCCCTGCCAAATTTTTTAAATCCGCCACCTGTTCCGCTTTCTGCAACAGTAATATTTACTTTTGGCTGTGCGCCCCTGAAATCTTCAGCAACTGCTTCACTTATAGGAAAAACAGTGCTTGAGCCATCAATAGAAATTGATCCGCTTAAAGGTTTGTCTTTTTCATCACCGGATGCACTTCCTCCGCATCCTGCGATTGTTACAGCAGTAAGTATTACTGCATAAATAAGGTAAATTCTCATATCGTAAGTTTTTTTGACGAGGCGAAAATAAACTTGCAATGTTAACTAAACATTAATAAAATATGAGGTTAATCACAAAATAACATTGTGTTTAAATTAGCTTTATTTGCCAATGTTACTGAATAAGGCAGAATGTTTCTCCTGAGTTTTTATATGTTCCTCAACAATTAAGTAATGTTTCTTTTTAATAGAAGAAGGTAATAAAATGGATGAGATATTTTTTGAAGGGAAAATAATTGAACCCAAGGATTCAATTATTTTGTATACAATGATGCTTAAAATAAATTAAATTTAAATGGAATTTGTATGTAGAAAATCTATTATGCCGATAAAAAGGATTAGTGAAGCTACTATCTTTAGAATTAAATGTATAAGATGCTATATTCGCTACAAGCGAAAAGTTAAAGCATCCTCGCAACATGCGAGAACGAGACGGAGAGGGTTATACCGAACATCTATCTTAATCAGCTTTTACAAAAGGAGATACAAATAAGACATACCCAAATTCCGGAAGATTAAAAATTTCATCTACAGGAATTATTTTTCTTAATTCTCTAACATCAATAAGTCCGTGAATTAATTTAGTATCTAGCTTATAATAGCAATTCTTTTTTTTATGTGAAATATCTTCACATCTAATTAGACTATACTCGGTTGAATCAATTAAATCTGAGTAGTAATGTCGATCATAAATACCAACTTCTTCGTATGCTCTAGTATTAAAGTTTTTAATTTTCGCATAAGAAATAAATACCAAACCATCCGATTTTAACCTTGAAATATCAGGTGCTATTGCAAATGTATCCGGCACAACTATGCCAACATAGAAATAATCTATATCATCTGTTAAGTGCCGACCATAAATGCCTAACGACCCTTTGAAATTAACAGTGTCTAATATATAAATGTTTTCAATAGGATGATAATTGTAGCCTTCAATCTTAGTATCGGATTGTGAAAAACCTATTTTAAGAAATATAGCGACAAAAGTAAAAACAAAAATTACAAAATGTTTTTCCACAAGTTTATTGTTTCTTTTCTAATTTTTCTATTTTAACAATTTCCGTCCTAAAGAGTGACCTGCAAGGCACTCTATTGAAAATGTATGTTCCGTTTCTCATTTAATATTAAACTCAATACCCTTTACAATCTCCGGATACATAACATTATTTGTTGCAATAATATTTCCTGCAAAATAATTTTCTGTTCCTTCAAAATCGCTTACAACACCGCCTGCATTTTTTACTATAAGAATGCCCGCTGCTATATCCCAGATGTTCAGGTAACCTTCGTAATACACATCTATTCTTCCGGCTGCTACATAACACAGATCAACAGCGGCACTTCCAAGCCTTCTCACATCCCTGCATCTTTCCAGGAAATAGCCAAGTGTTTTAATTATACCTGCCACCCTGTTTGTTCTTGTATACGGAAAGCCTGTAACAATTAATGCATTTTTTATTTCGCTGCAGGTGGAAATATGTATTGCATTTCCATTCATGTATGCTATTGTTCCTTTCCAGGTATAAAACATTTCATCATTATTTATTTCATACACTATTCCTAAAATTATTTCCTGCTCATCCATTAATGCAACGCTAATGGAATAAATTGGGATGCCGTGAATATAATTCATTGTTCCGTCAAGCGGATCAATGATCCATTTTAATTTATTATTTGTCTGTTCAACAACTTTTTCTTCTGTAATAAAACCGGCTTCCGGCAAAATGTTTTGCAGCTTTTCTGCCAGCATTCTTTCAGAGTTCTTATCAATATGCGTAACAAAATCCCGTATGCCTTTGCTTTCTACATGCATACTTTGCAAATGCTTTTTTTCATGGCGGATATATTCTCCCACTTCTTTAATTACGTCCATTGCTTCAAAGCAAATTTTTTCTAAATTCATAAATGAATAATGAGTGATGAATAATGAGGTTATTGAATTTATTTTTTCCTGAATTTACCGATTAACGAAAGTGTAAACAAAATTGCTGCTATCCACAAGGCAATTCTTGCAGGATAATCACCATGTTTTGTATAATACGTTTTAATATCATTTATATAAATTGTTTTATTTAATACCGCATCCGTTTCCCATTCTGTTTCCATACTCACATCACCCCGCTGATTAATAAAACAACTTGTTCCTGTGTTCGCACTTCTTGCAATACATTTTCTTGTTTCAATAGCCCGCAGTTTCGCATACATATAATGCTGAATATGTCCATCGGTATTTCCCCACCAGCCATCGTTTGTAATTATAAAAATTACATTCGCACCATTATTAATATATCTTGTAATGTATTCGCCAAAAATACTTTCATAACAAATTACGGTAGCCACACAAACAGAATCTTTATTGCATA
>JACMJP010000320.1 GCA_014380545.1 Chitinophagales bacterium
CGGAATTGTAGAAGAAAACATTTTATATGAATTAGCTTCTGCAGTTGTAGGGGCAGTTATTTTTTTAATATTTGTGGGATTGTTTTCAAAAAAATAAAAGATATGAAAAAAATATTAAATTTCATACCAGCCGTTTTATTTGTTTTTATATGCACTGGACAGCAACCTTCAGTTACTCTTGAAGTCGGGTCAGGAATTAATTATTCTTTTGATAAGTCATACAATTATTCCGGACCGTTAGGTGCTCCCTATCATTTTTATACAGATGATCATAAAATAAAACCTACAGCTTCAATTTTTTCAAAATATTATTCATCCGGGAATAGTTTTTTCGGATTTTCAGCAGGCTTGGGATTTCATTATTTTGAATCAGCTTTTTCTTTTCATGAATATCAATCAGAAAGAATAGATATGAATTCTCCGTTAATTACGCTCGAATCTGAAGGATATGTTGACATCAAAAATCTGAATCTTATACTGCCGGTTAATTTTATGATGAATGTTAATTCATTCAACAGTATAGAAGCAGGCGTTTTCGGAAGAAAAAATATAAATCTGCTCGCTGAAAACGCTTATCGTGGACAGCAATTGACCGTTGTAGATAACGAAGCGGTGATTATATCCGAAGAAGGAGTAGAGCAATTAGATATACACAATTGGAATTATGGATTTATAATTTCAGCTCTTTTCAAAAATTTTATCAATGAAAGGTTTTTTTTGCGTTGTGAATTTCAATACGACATGGGTAGGTATTTTGAAGATTTACCATCGGTATCAAACGGTGGTGTAAAATTATATTTTGGTTATCAATATAGAGAAATAAAAAGATGAATTATTATAAGTTTTATCAATTCTATTTAATAAAAATGATTGTTATTTCAATCGGCTTAATTTCCTGCAATCCAACAAAAAAAGCGCAACAGGAAACTACAACTCAAACTGACCCAGAAACTGAAGTTACATCGGAAATAAAAAGTCGCACACCCTGGACCTGCGATTCATGTGGTATTTATACTGACAGAGCTATTTGTATTAATGACATTTGCAAATCATACCGCATAAAAAATTTATTAAAACCTACCGGAATTGATGTGAACAAGACACCCGTACAAATGGTAGTTACTTCACCTTATGTTGAAGCAGATAAAATAAAAACCGTTAACTATCATATTATTCATAACCCATTTCAATTAGGTGAAAATAATTACCATAAAGTGAATATAAATGATACAATTTCTATACGGCTAAAAGGCAGTTCAGGGAGTTATGGTATATATTGGTTTTTAGATTCTGATACTGCATTTGTAAAT
Organism: Chitinophagales bacterium; assembly: GCA_014380545.1. Classification (GTDB taxonomy): domain Bacteria; phylum Bacteroidota; class Bacteroidia; order Chitinophagales; family BACL12; genus JACMJP01. The sequence continues at coordinate 1,311 of JACMJP010000320.1, forward strand.
CCTTTAAATGATGATATCGGGCATGGAAGCGAAGTAAAGATCAAAATGAAGAAGTGATCTCTGAAACGCTTGCATAATTAAAATGAGAGACGTCTATTAAGAATTATCATCATTGTAATTGTGATGCCTTTTCAGGCATTAGGAAGATTGCGGATCAAGTCCGCAATGACCAGGCTTGATCTATAATAACTGCAAACCGAAGGAAGTCATTGCAGACTTGATCCGCAATCCCCGCTAACTAAAGTTAAAATATTGTACACAGAGAATTCAACCAAACACGATGTTATTTAAAATTCAATCTTATACTGTACGGTAAAATTTCTAGGCGGATCATATTTAGCCGGGCGCAATGCATACATTCTGTTTGTAATATTTTTTACAAGGAATTGTATTTTTTGTTTTGAATTAATTGCATATCCGATTCTTGCATCAAATATCCAGTCGCCATTTTCATGCTCTTCTAAATATTCTGTCAGCCCCGGAACAAAAAATTGAAAGACATAATCAACGTTATCCATAGCACTAAAATAATTTACTGTTGCCCCGACATTCCATTTTTTTATTTCATACTCTGCATCAAAACGCATCATGTGGCGAAAACGGTATTTTAAAACTGTACTTAAGAATACTGAATCTTTATGTGTAATGCCGTGCAGAAAATTATCAGCGAATGTATCCCATTCACCATAGCTTGAATCCGCACTCAGGTCTGCAGGATATACATAATTATATCCACCAAGGAAATTAAAATTGTTACCTAAAATTTTTCCAGTTCCATTCATCGTAAATTCAAAACCACCTAACCGTGCACGGCTTGTATTTAATGATTTAAATCCAAGCACTGAAGCACCTTCATAACTGTACGTCCCAAAAGTAAATTCAGTCATCTCAAAATAGTCAGTTATATATACTGCGAAATCTGCATAGCCTTTCCAATCATCAATTGCAATTTGTTTTTTAATTCCCACTTCTGCATTCCATCCATATTCTGCATTTAAATCTTCATTCGGTACAATTTGTAATAAACCTAAACCTGTTCTTGCATATTTTTCAACTAAACTTGGAACACGATATCCCTGTCCGAAACTTGCCCTTAAAAATGTAAATGTGCCCATTTGATAATTTATTCCAGCTTTAAATATCGGAACAGCTACACCATCAATAGTATCTAATTTATATATTTCATCCCGCACACCAAAATTAATTGCAAGGCGATTAAATATTTTTTTATCTAATTGCAAATATGCTCCGGCTAAATATCCGTCATGATCTAATAACTGATCGTCCCGTACATGAAAATAATAACCTGTTAATCCTGTAGTGAGTATTACATTATATTTAAATTCACGGTGATACTGATAATCTAGATTCATAAGCCATGCATTGCCACCTGATGTATCAGAATAAATTACATTGTTATTGTAAAAACGCATTTTAATTCTGTGGCTGTTGTCATGTTTATCATATATCTGCATCCACGGATCAATGCTCAGCCATTTATATTTCCAGTTTAATATTGTTGTTGTTGCAGGATCAGTTCCTCCAAATGGTTTATATGCACCGCTATCAGGATCCTGCCATAAAAAAAAATATCCTTCATCATCCAGCATAACATTTCCATTTATTCCATAAGATATTTTTTTGTTTTCTGTATGAAATCTTGTTTTCCAATTTATTCTTCCCCTGTAAGAATGGCCACCCTGCAAATAAGAATCTTCTCTCACGATATTGCTGCCAAGAACAAGATCCATTGTTGAAAATTTTTGTAGATGAGAAAAACTAATTCCTGTTGTTAAAGGATTAAAATTCCACCATGCGGCAGGTTTAAATTCAGGCTCATCATAAATTCCCTGGTAAGCAGTAATTGTTGTTTGCGGAGAATCTGTTGGCCATTTTGTGCGCACACTTATTACACCATTTAATGCACTGCTTCCGTATAAAACAGAAGATGCACCTTTAATTACTTCAACCTGGTCAATAATCTCAAGCGGAACAAAATTCCATTTTGCATCACCTCTGTCAGCAGTTAATAATATCTGATCATCAACAACTAACATAATTCTGCTGCCTGCACCATACGTAAACCCGGTTCCTCCACGAATGTTTGCCTGTTCGTCCAGCATATACACACCCGGTGCTTTTAATATTGCATCACTTAATGAAGTTGAATTTGTACTTTCAATTAATTTTGAAGATATCACATCAATACTCACAGTTTCTTCAGTTAATTCTTTCTCATATAAACTGCCGCTCACAACAAGAATATTTAATTCCTGTGCTATTGATCTTAATTGAATATTTAATTCGGTATTTTGATTTTCAAGAATAGTGATTTCTTTTTTTTCTGTTTTATAACCAATAAATGAAAATGTGATTGTATGTTGCCCGGGAGATAATTGCAGCAGATAATTTCCTTTAATATCAGAAGTTGTACCGATATTATTTTCTGCAAAAACATTTACACCTGTTAATGTTTCTGATGTAGAGGCATCAAAAATATTTCCGGTAATTGATTGAGATAATAAATTCGAAGGGCAAAAGAAAATTACAATCAGAAATATTTTTGAAAAAAAATGCATGCTTCATATTTTATAAAAATTAAAG
>JACMJP010000321.1 GCA_014380545.1 Chitinophagales bacterium
CATTACATTGTTTCCTTATTTCAGATAAATAATTTTCTTTCGGAAGAATTACTCCTGCTACTGCCTGAATGGGTTCTAATATTACTGCTGCTGTTTTATTTGTAATGTATTTTATCTGGTCGAAATTATTATAATTTAAAACCCTATTATCAGGGATCAAAGGGCGAAAAGCATTTTTCCTTTCTTCAGTATTTCCCAAACTTAAAGCACCCATGGTGCTTCCGTGATAAGAATTTTTAAAAGAGATTATTTCTGTTCTTCCCGAAAATCTTTTTGCTAATTTGATTGCACCTTCTACCGCTTCACTTCCTGAATTTGTATAATATACTGATGATAAATTTATAGGTAAAAGATCAGTAAGATATTTTGCTAATTGTATTTGTGGCGATTCGATAAATTCTCCATACACCATCAGATGCATATATTTATCAAGCTGCTCTTTAATTGCATTTTTAACTGTAATATTATTATGTCCGAGATTGGAAACTGCAATTCCCGAAACAAGATCTAAATATTTTTTCCCCTGCGTATCATACATCCAGCACCCATCGGCATGTGTAATTTCAAGCCCAAGCGGCGCATCGCTTGTTTGCGCAATATGATTTAAAAATAATTGTCGTTGGTTCATGAATTAACTGATAAAAAATACTTTTGTATTTCATTAGCTAATTGGCTAATCAGCTAATTAATTAGGCCCATACTTTTGTTCCTTCAGTGCAATTTTTACAAATATCAATTTCACTCCTGCTTTTAAGTAATGCACTGCGGAAATTTTGATATTTACCTCCCTGCCATAATTCTTTAAAGGTATTTTGTTTCAGATCACCGAGCTGATGCGTTGCATCTTTATCAAAACAACAGGGAACTACTGCACCATCCCAGGTAATTACACAGCTATGCCATAATTTCCAGCAATGGTTCAGCATTTTATTTTTGATGGAATATTTACCATCCTCATTTTTCTTATAACGGCTGTAATTATCTAATGTTGGAATTAAATTACTGCCATTTTCATAGTCATAAATCTGAGCAGTTTTAAACCGCACTTCATCAACTCCTAATTCTTCTCCAAGTTTTTTCACATCTTCTATCTGATGTTCATTTGGTTTTACTACAAGAAATTGGAAAATAATATTTGGTGTATTTGATTTTAATTCTTTCTTCCACCTGATAATATTTTTTGTTCCTTCAATTACCTTTTCCAATTTTCCTCCCACACGATATTGTTCATACACTTCCTGTGTTGTACCATCAATGGAAATAATTAACCTGTCTAACCCGCTTTCAATTGTACGTTTTGCATTTGCATCATTTAAATAATGTGCATTAGTGCTTGTTGCAGTATATATTTTTTTATCATGGGCATATTTCACCATATCAAGAAAATCAGGATTTAAATAAGGCTCTCCCTGGAAATAAAAAATTAAATAGGTAAGATCTTTTCCTACTTCATCCATCGTATCTCTGAAAAAATTTTTGTTCAACATACCCGTTGGTCTTGTGAAAGACCTTAAACCGCTTGGGCATTCAGGGCAGCGCAAATTGCATGAAGTAGTAGGTTCAAACGAAAGAGAAATTGGTAAACCCCACTGCACAGGTTTTTTTGTGTACATGGAATAATAATAAGATGATATCACCTTGCTCATGTTCCAAATTCGTCTTGGAGTCATCTTGGAAGCATAATTGAGTGAATCTTTTAGGTTGAAGGGCATCTTATTAATTTCCTGATTTATTAATTTTTAATTTATTGATTAAATACAGTATTGTTTTATTCTATTTGTGTATTAATTATTTTCGAACTGCTTTAAAAACCTGAAATCATTTTCACTCATTAATCTGATATCATTAATTCTGTATTTCAGCATTGCCATTCTTTCTAAGCCCATTCCGAATGCAAAGCCGGTATATTTTTCTGAATCTATTTTACAATTTTCCAACACCGAAGGATCAACCATTCCTGCTCCGCCAATTTCAACCCATCCTGTATGTTTACAAACTGCGCAGCCACTGCCGCCACAAATAAAAC
>JACMJP010000322.1 GCA_014380545.1 Chitinophagales bacterium
AAAAGTTTTAGAAACCGGAACAGATTCAATTATCTTATTAAAATATACTTCAGATAAAATAACTGATCTTGAAGGCAAGCCTGTCTATCCGGGCTTTATTGATCCGCATTGTCATTTCTTAAATTATGGTATTGGGCAGAGCTACTCACAATTATATGACACAAAATCATTTGAAGAAGTAATTGAAATCCTTAAAAAACATAACACCTCTAAAACTAGCGGCTGGATAATTGGCAGAGGCTGGGATCAGAATGATTGGGCAATAAAAAATTTCCCTGATTGTAAAAAACTGGATGAATTATTTCCTGATATTCCTGTGTGTTTATTACGCATAGATGGGCATGCTGCGTTGGCAAATTCAAAAGCATTGGAGCTTGCAGGCATATCAGCGCAAACAAAAATAAATGGCGGTATTGTAAAAGTGGAAGGTGAAAAGTGTACAGGATTATTAATTGACAATGCGATGCAACCTTTGCTAAATATTTTACCGATCAAACAGAAAGCATTTCAACAAAATTCTTTGGTTCTTGCGCAACAGAATTGTTTTGCAGTGGGATTGACAAGTGTGCATGATACAGGTTTAGATCCATGGCAAATTAATTTGATAAATAATTTGCAAATAGATCAGCAATTGAAAATGCGCATGAATGTTATGATAAGCTGGAGCGATAGTAATTATAATTATTTTTATGATAGGGGAAAAATAAAAACGGATTATTTAAATGTCCGCTCATTTAAATGTTATGCTGATGGTGCATTGGGTTCCAGAGGGGCTGCATTGTTAGAAGAATATACTGATGATCCGGGGAATAAAGGATTACTATTTTTTAGTTATGATTCACTACAAGGTATTGCAAAAAAAATTTACGGAATGAATTTCCAGATGTGTACACATGCGATTGGTGATGCTGCAAACAGACAGGTGTTAGATGTATATGCGAGTGTATTAATTAAAAAGAATAATTTTCGCTGGCGCATAGAACATTGCCAGATTGTGCATCCGCTTGATCTTGTAAAATTCTGGACATATACAATTATTCCATCTGTACAGGCCACACATGCTACAAGTGATATGTACTGGGCTGATGAACGACTGGGCGAAGAAAGAATTAAATCGGCTTACGCATATAAAGAATTAATGAGGCGAAATTTTATGATCGCTAATGGAAGTGACTTTCCGGTTGAAAATATTAACCCGCTTTATGGATTTTATGCAGCCGTTGCAAGAAAAGATTTAAAAGGATTTCCTGCAGATGGTTTTCAAATGGAAAATGCCCTGACCAAACAACAGGCTTTAAAAGCAATGACAATTTGGGCAGCGTATGCAGCATTTGAAGAAAATGAAAAAGGATCTCTCGAAAAAAATAAATTCGCCGACTTTGTTGTTCTTGACGAGGATATTATGACTATGAAAAGTGATAAGATCCCTGAAGTAAAAGTGGAAATGACAGTAATTGATGGAGAAATCGTTTATAAAAAAAATTAATGTTTTTAAACATCACATTAAATAAATCCCTTTTTCAGCATCATTACTCAGCACAACTTTAATATGCTCACGAAATGTTGTGCTTAATGACAATCCAACATAATCAGGACTTACCGGAAATAACTTATGTTTGCGTTCAACCAAAACGGCGCATCTTATTTTTTTCGGCAAAAAATCCAGAAAAGGTTTTATTGCATATAATAATGTTCTACCTGTATTGGAAACATCATCAATTAAAATAATTACTTTATTATCTATATCCTGCTCAGTTAAGTTCATTTCAACCGGGCTATCTCCCGGATTTGATTTATTTAATTCAATATGTGTAAGTGTAAGTTTTGCTGCTATTATATTCTTTAATACATCAAATAATTTTATAGCGAATGCATATCCCTCTGTATTTCTGCAAATACCGGCAAGAATTATTTCAGGTTCATCGTAATTATCTTCAGCAATTTCAAATGCAAGGCGTTTTATTTTCTGATCAACATTTTCTTTTGTTGCAATTTGCGTTATTACCTGTTCCATATTTATCTGCTCACTACAATTTGTTTTGTTGTAATTACTGTGTTATTTTTTATAGCAATTGTATAAATACCATTTTGAAGAGTGGAAATATCTATTGTTGCTATTTGTTCATCGCTCAAAAATACGGTTTGCAAAACAGATGCGCCAAGCATATTATAAAAGGTTATCTCATAAGTTCCTTCTGTTAATCCATCTACATTCAAATAATTATTTGCCGGATTTGGAAATACTTGAATAAACACTTCATCACCTGCACCTTCTTTTAGCGGTAAAGTAGTGAAGTAAACGGGTTCGCTCCAGTCAGAATATCCATAAGTTTCGCACATTGCCCTTACCCGGCATAAATAATCAGTTGATGGTGAAAGTGTTTTTAATATCCGGTGTGTTTTTGCCGTGCCTGTTTTTGATATTTCACTTGTTGTGAGATTTAAAAACATTACCTGGTATCTTTCTGCGTTTGCAATAATATCCCATTGTGCATAAGCAGCATTTGATGAAACTGTAGTTATCTCAAGGCCCCCTGGTGCATTTTCATGATCATCCTCACTGCATCCCCATGGGCCTGTTAATGTCCTGAATGCATCTGCTTTACCATAACCCCAGCGATTATCGGGTAATATGTCTCCTGTAAAAGTATCATGTTTTGCCGCACTTAAAATTGCATCTTTTACTTCAGCATAACCTGCGTTTGGGTTTTTTTGTAAATACAAAGCAGCAATTCCCGTTACCACAGGCGATGCGAATGATGTTCCGTTAAATAAATAATGTTTTCCGTCTTCAGATATATAATCACCACCACCACCAAAAGAAAGGAACCAGTCGGTTAATGTTTGTGATGCTGATGATAATACTCTGGCTCCTGTTGCCGTAATATCGGGTTTAATTCTTCCGTCTCTTGTTGGTCCGTGTGATGATGAATAAAATAATTGACCTACTGTATCAATTAAGGTTGGATAAACTCCATAATAATTTGTCATTGTATCACGGTTCACATAACTTCCTACAGTAATTACTTCATCAAGGCATTGCCAGTTACTTACAATTGTTTGATCTGTGTTTGGCATTTGATAATTTACAATTTCAGGAAATGTTGCGGCATCCGGTAATATTGTAGCAAAATTGGAATATCCTGTAAAAGATTCTGTACTCCATATATCAAAACTACCTGTACCGCTTGTTGAAAATCTCCAGTAATATGCAGGATTTACAGGTACAACATACACTTCCAAAAAATATCTGCCATCAATTTTTTGCGCAGCTGTTTCCACTGTTCCGGTTAAAGTTGCTCCATCATATACTTCATTAAATGTAGAACCAATAGATCCGTCATCCAATGCGTAATCACTAAGAATATTATATGCAGGAGATGTTCCTTTAAAAGAATAATCAGCAGGATCATCAGCAGCAATAGAAAAATTTACATCATCAAATTCTGCACTGTCTGCCCATATTTGAAAATAAATTGCATTTAAATAAGATAACTTTTTAAACCATGTAAATTGAGGAGTTGGAGTAACATCATAACTTAAATGTATTTTAGCATTACCTGCATTTCCAGCTGCAGCAACAACTACCCTTCCGCTGGACTCATTTAATAATTCAACAATTGACTGGGAGGTAATATCCATTCCATCATGTGAGCCAACGTAAGATCCGAAACTTGTATTAATTACACATGGTTTTCCGGCTGCATCTGCTTTTTCAAATATATATGCAATTGCATCCACAGTATTCGTAAGAAAATTATTTTCAAAATTTATAGCCACAAGAATAAGTTCAGCATTTGGAGCAACACCACGATATATATTTGAAATATTAGCGTTACCACTTGATGCTGCTGTGCCTGCAACACCGGTTCCATGACTATAATAATAATCTACATCTTCATGCGCACATGTGCCGTTTGCTATTTCAGTGCTATCACATTCATTTCCATAATCAAAAGATGCGGGATAAGTACCGTTATTATTTTGGTCCCATAAATATTTAATTCTTGTATTACCGGATGCATCGGTAAGGTCCTCATGCCGGTAATCAAAAGGAGCATCAATTATTCCGATTATAACTCCTGTTCCATCATAACTTTTATCAAGAGGGAATATTCCGTTGTATGCTGAATCAACATTATTATATTTTACCATCAGATCATTTAACGGAACAATTTTTCCCGTTGGGCAATCAATCCAATACACAAAATCTTTTTCATTTAATAATTGTACAGTATTTTCACTTACAGATGCTGAAATAATATTTTTTGTTTTGAATTTTATAAAGCCGTTATTTTGTAAAATAAATTGTTCTACTGATTCTACATCCCCACGAATTAATACGGGTATATTTCCGCTCACATTTTTTGCATTGATATAAGTTTTATCAGTCATCACTTTTTGTAAATTAAGTGATATGCTGTTTTTCTTTGCCTGTGCAGAAAGATTTACTGTGAATAGACTGATCAGGATTAATAAAATAATGTGCTTTCCTAATGATGGGTTAATTTTGATCATATTGTTAGTATTTTTTATGCAGAATGATGTTGAACATTTAAAATTACTGCTAAATTAGCAACTGTAATATAGACCGGCATGCATCTTATACCACAAGTATTGTTCATATTGATATTCGGAATCACAGTTTACGTTGCATCAAAAAAGTATATGAGCATCAGGCGCAACATCCTGCTGGGGAGGGATGAAGACCTTAGCGATAACCCTGCATTGCGCTGGAAGAATATGGTGCTCTTTGCACTAGGGCAGAAGAAGATGTTCCGCAATTTTATTCCTGCATTTTTTCACTTATTCATTTATGTCAGTTTTGTGATAGTAAATATTGAGGTACTTGAAATTGCAATAGATGGAATTTTTGGCACACATCGCTTTTTTGCTCCCTATCTTGGCGGGTTTTATACTTTCCTTATTTCTTTTATTGAAATGCTGTCTGCGCTTGCATTAATAGCTACCTTCATTTTTATAATCAGAAGAAATATCATTAAAGTAAAACGGTTTACACAACCTGAATTAAAAGGCTGGCCTTTTAAAGATGCCAATTTTATTTTGCTTATGGAGCTCATTCTTGTTACAGCAATTTTAATGATGAATGCCACTGATTATCAATTGCAGTTGAGGGATGCAGAACATTATGCAAATACAGGAAAATTATGCGTTGCACAATACACAAGTAATTTATTTTCATCCGTAGGCACTGAAAATTTAATACTGCTTGAAAGATTTTTCTGGTGGACACATATCATTGGTATTTTATTTTTCCTCAACTATATCCCCTACTCAAAACACCTGCATATTTTTCTTGCATTTCCAAATACATACTATAGCAGAAATGAAAAGAAAGGCATTATGCAGAATATGCCTGTTGTTATGAATGAAGTTAAAACAATTCTTGATCCTTCTGCACAGGTTAATGCAATAATAGATCCGCCAAAAAGTTTCGGGGCAAAAGATGTAACTGACCTTACATGGAAACATTTATTGGATGCTTATTCCTGTACGGAATGCGGAAGATGCACAGATGCATGCCCGGCAAACATTACCGGAAAAAAATTATCCCCGAGAAAAATTATGATGGACACAAGAGACAGGCTGGAAGAAGTTGGAAACAATATTACAAAACACGGTAAAGATTTTTCTGATAACAAATCTTTATTAGGTGATTATATAACACATGAAGAAATACGGGCATGCACAAGTTGTAATGCATGTGTGGAAGAATGTCCTGTAAATATTAATCCTTTATCCATTATTCTTGAATTGAGAAGATATGCAATAATGGAACAAAGCGATGCACCTGCAGCATGGAACACAATGTTCAATAATATGGAAAATAATCAAAGTCCCTGGCAGTTTAATCCAATGGACAGGGCGAATTGGATTGAGGAGATTAAATAATTAAATAAAATTTATTCATTAATTAATATTGAACAAAAATTTTAAAAACAATAACATTTCAATGACTTTTTGTTCAATATTAAGTAATGATATTCAATATTGTTCAATTAAAGAAACATGTCTGAATTAAATAAAGTAAGTACTGCCGCAGAATTATTCGCAAATGGTGAATCTCCCGAAATATTATTTTGGGTCGGTTGCGCAGGAAGTTTTGATGACCGTGCAAAAAAAATAACGGGGGCTTTTGTAAAAATATTAAATAGCCTTGAAATAAAATTCGCTGTACTCGGAACAGAAGAAAGCTGCACAGGCGATCCTGCAAGAAGAGCCGGTAATGAATTTTTATTTCAAATGCTTGCGCAAAATAATATTGCTGTTTTAAAGGGCTATGGAATAAAAAAAATTGTAACAACCTGTCCGCATTGTTTTAATATCATAAAAAATGAATATCCTGCATTGGGCGGAAGTTATGAAGTGATACATCACACTTCTTTTTTACAGCAATTAATTGATGAAGGAAAATTGAAAGTGGAAGGCGGAAATTTTAAAGGCAAAAGAATTACTTATCACGATAGTTGCTATCTCGGCCGGGCAAATGATATTTATGAAGCGCCGAGAAAAGTTTTGGAAACATTAGATGCTGAATTAGCAGAAATGAAAAGTTGTAAGAGCAGGGGGTTGTGTTGCGGCGCCGGTGGTGCACAAATGTTTAAAGAAGCGGAACCCGGATTTATGGAAGTGAATGTGAAAAGAACCGAAGAAGCATTGGAAGTAAATCCGAATATTATTGCATCTGCCTGCCCCTTTTGTATGACGATGATGACAGACGGCGTAAAAGCAAAAAATAAAGAAGATGAAGTGAAAGTTTATGACATTGCTGAACTTATTGCAATGGGAAATAATTTAATTTAAAAAATCAGAATTCAATCATAATATGTATCAGAATTTTTCATCCAAATCAAAGGTCTGGATATATCAATCCTCAAGACCATTTACTGAAAGTGAGATTGATACGCTTAATAATAATTTATCTGCATTCACAAAACAATGGACTGCGCATAATAATCAATTGCATGCTGCGGGAAAAGTACTGGAAGACAGGTTTATTTTATTAATGGTAGATGAAACACATGCAGGTGCAAGCGGATGCTCTATTGATAAATCTGTACATTTTATACAATCAATAGAAAAGGAATTAAATATTGAATTATTTAATCGCATGCTTGTAAATTATAAAACGGGAGATAAAATAATTACTACAGAACTTTCAGGCTTAAATGAATTACACACCTCCGGCGAAATTCAGGACGATACACTATTTTACAACCCCCTTGTTCAAACAAAAAAAGAATTAGACGAAATTTTTATAACCCCTCTGCACAATAGCTGGGTAAAACAATTCGTTTAATTGTACCTTCAGCAACCTAAACTCTTGTATGAAACCCACAAAGAAATTATGTATTGTGTTTTTTATCACAATCTCATCAGTTTGTTTTTCTCAATCAATTTCTGACTCACTTGTAAATGATGATTACCTGAAAGTATATCTTGATGGTGTTGATTTTTACCAGGACTATATAAAACAAAATATCACTTTTATTAATTATGTGCGGGACAGGTACGATGCGCAGGTACATTTATTAATTACACAACAGCAAACAGGCAGCGGCGGAACTGAATTCACTTTATTTTATTTGGGCCAGCTTGAATTTGCGGGTAAAAATGATACAATTAAATATGTTGCCAATTCAATTAATACAGAAGATGAAATAAGAACAGGATTAATACAAAGTATGCAAATGGGTTTATTATCTTATGTAGCTAAATTACCAAAGCCCACCGCTGTTAAAATTTCTTTTACTGCTGCAGCTTCATCTACCGAGAACCGCCAGCAGGACGATAAGTGGAATGGCTGGATATATTCTTTGAGCGGAAACGGAAACATCAGCATTGATAATGTTTACAGGTTTTATAATTATGGCGGTGGCATTTCTGCAAAAAAAATTACGGAAAAATGGAAAATAAATTTCTCCGGAGGGGCATATAAAAATGAGAGCAGGTTTGTTTTTGGTGAAGAAGTTGGCGATACAGTTTTTTCTGAAAATAATAGTGCGTATGCAGATGCAATTGTTGTAAAAAGTTTAGGCGATCACTGGAGCGTTGGTTTTCAATCAGGTTATTTCAGCAGCACATATAGTAATTACGATCATAATATTTATTTTTCTCCTGCTGTTGAATACGATATTTTCCCTTATGGCGAATCAGAATCTAAATTGTTATCCTTCTTTTATAAAATAACTCCCGAATATGCTGACTACACCGACACAACAATTTATGGTAAAACGACAGAATTTTTATTCAGCCATAGTTTAGATGTTTCCTTATCACTCAAAAAAAAATGGGGTTCTGTTTCCACCGGCATTGGTGGCTCAAATTATTTAAATGATTTTGGAAAAAACAAGTTTAATTTTTTTGGATCCATTAACTGGCGCATTTATGAAGGGTTATCAATTAATGGATTTGTCGGTTATGATATTATTCACGACCAGGTGAACATTCCAAAAGGAGAAGCAAGCGATGAAGACATTTTATTACAGCAAAAAGAATTATCTAAAAGCTATGGCATGTTCACCTATTTTGGGATATCTTATTCCTTCGGTTCTATTTATAATAATGTTGTGAACCCCAGATTTGAAACCGGTAATTTTTCAATTTCTTTTTAGCCAGGTGTTATATCAACACTAACGAAGAAAGTTATTGCGGACCTGATCCGCAATCTGAAAGTTAATAGGGGTTGAATTTTATCACCTTCTCACTAAAAACATTTCCTGTTTTATCAACTACATTTAAAAAATAAATCCCTGATGCAACAGTATTTCCATCAGCATCTTTTCCATTCCAGCTTATTGTATTTGTAATTGGCAGATCAATTATTTTTTCACCCGTTATATTTAGAATAAATAATGCAGAAATATCAAAAACATTTTTTTCATCAAACAAAAAAACGATCATATCACTAAAAGGATTTGGCTGCGCATGAATACTGTTTTCATTTGCTTCAATATCATGTATGGCATCAGGGCAGGGGAGAATGAATTCACCTCCCGGGCTTCCGTGCGGGCAGCCCGCCACCCATGTTGAAGGAACATTCGGATTGCCATCCTCCACATATAATTCAATTGTAAAACCCGCACCGTCAGCATCTGTTGGCCAGGGAAATTCATCATCATAGCGAACACTGTATTGCAATAGCAGATCCGCATCATACAATCTCACTGCATCACCATTATTGCTTAAGCCGAAATTAAATTCACCAATAATATTTGTAACAGATGGAAAAAATGAACCCATCGCTTCCAGGCTATCGGCTATCACCAGCCTTTCATTTGCATTTAAAATATTGCCTGCCCCTATTGTAAAAATATTAGCTGCATTATTATCCCTGAACTGCCAGCCCGAAATATCAATTGCGCCTGCACTTTTATTCCAGAGCTCTATCCACTGCTTCATATTAAAATCTGCAGCGCTGTTATAATTAATTTCACTTATCACAATAGCATAATCGCATGGCATATAGGCTTCACCGGGGCTTCCGCCCACACAACCCGCAATCCAGTTTGCAGGGTCGTTCTCATCACCTTCATAATCTAAAATTTCCACCGTGGGCCCCAAACCATCAGCGCCGTTTGGCCAGGGCAGCGAATCAACATAATTTACGGCCCTTATTAAACTGCCTCCAGCATCATACAGGCGCACACTTCCAAGCGTATTATCAAAACCAAACTCAAAAGGACCTACCACATTCGTAACAAAAGGATACACCATAGCAAATGTATCCGTGCGCTGTGCAGCAATTAAAAATTCACCTGCACTCAGCACAGTGCCCCCCGGAAAAGTAAAGCTGTTAAAAGGCGTTTCATCCCGCAGCTTCCAGTTGCTTATGTCAATACTGGCACCGCCGTAGTTATGCAGCTCCACCCAGTCCTGGCTTTGAAGGCTGCTGTCCGGGTTATAATGAAATTCGCTAATAGCAACCGTTTGCCCCGCAATTTGTTGCGCACACACGATCAGCACATAAAAAATACAGCTTGAAATTATTCTTTTCATTACAGCCAAAATTACGATAGCAGGGATAACATTAAAAAGACATTTTTTTAACATTGCCGGATAAGGAAATGAAAGAATTTGAAATACATATTGTTTCTTTCCACATAAACCTGCTTCCACTTCAATTAGCGCATGTTGCGCATTTATATTTTACACACCCGCCACTATAGTCGAGCCCAGCATCAAATCCTTTAACTTTGCCACCCAAACTATCCTCACTGTGCGTTCAGAAATAAAAAATGTACTAAAGACTCTTCTATGGAATACAAAGGCAGCATATTTAAAAGATACGCATGCTGTAAAAGGAGACTCTGTAATACTTGTTTATCATGGTCTTGTGCCTAAGCATCATTTAAAGTTTAACATGCGTTTTCTAACCACGGGTGTTTTTAAAAAACATATGCAGCTTTTTAAGAACACCTGTAATATGGTTACCGTGCAGGATATTTATGAAAATAATATTGATAAGAACGCTTTAAATGTTGCCATCACTTTTGATGACGGGTATAAGAACAACCATACCTATGCAGCGCCAATATTAGATGCAATGCAGATACCAGCAGCATTTTTTATTACAACTGTGCAGGCAGGTGGTTATAATTATTTATGGACAGATTTTCTTGACATAACTTCTTTTTATGCAAGGGGAAATTTAATAGTGGATGGAAAAACATTTATAAACCATAACAAAGGTTTTCTGTATGAAGGCAAAACATTAAAGCAATATTGTAAAGATGCAGACTGGAAATTTAAAGTGCAGATGTTTGAGGCAATGAAGCCATTTAAATCTGCCTTGCATCATGCGCCCAATAAAGAATATTGGGAATTGCTTGGCTGGAAAGAACTGGTTGAGCTGGCAAATAATAAATTGTTCACCTTAGGCAGTCATGGCTTATATCATAACAATCTTGAAAATGTAACACATGCAGAAGCCATATTTGAATTGCGCACATCAAAATTATATCTTGAAAAGATGACACAAAAAACCATTGATCACTTTGCATATCCTGATGGCAGTTATGATCATGCACTTATAAAAATTGCAGATGCAGCAGGCTATAAATATCAGTTGATCGTCTCATCAAAATATAAGCAGGATGCAGAAGATAAAAGACTGCTTCAGCGGTTTACCGTTAATCCTTATCTGAATGCACCCGGGCAGATGAAATATATGATAAGAAGAAAATATTAATGGCATCAGCACCCATACATATTATCAGGCTGAGTAATGATAACATGAAGGATGCACATCTGTTATACAAGGAAGTGCTGCGGGGTGAATTATCTTTTGAAAGCTTCAGTAAGAAATATGATACAGTCTACACAGGTGTTAATCACTGCGCACATATTGCTTATGCCGGAAATAAGCCAATAGGCTTTTATGGTATTGTGCCATCTTACTTTTTACATAAAGGTAAAAAATACCTCGGCGCCGAGGCCTGCGACTTTGCAACTGTAAAAGAATTTCGTGGACAAGCTATTAATGCAAAAATTGCTACGCAATGTTATGAAGTATTAAAAGAATATGATTGTCATTTTGTTTTCGGCCTGCACAGCTTTGCATCTTATACTGCTTCTAAAAAGATGCATTGGATAGAAGTAAAAAGAAAATTATTTCTTTTTCGCTTTGCTGTAAATACATTTCCTTTTGTTCAATACATGCATAAATTAAATGTATTTGGAAATGCGGATGCAAGATTTAAAACTGTGTTTGCACAATACATTATTGAAAGAAACTCCTTTACAAATTTATTAAATAGCGATGATGGTGTTTCTGCATTATATGATGAAGGCTTTTTACAATACAAGACCTTTTCACCAAATTATGTTATTGAAATCCTGGGAGTAAAGTTTTGGGTTAAGATGCGTTCGTTTCTGGAAATAGGTGCTGTTTATTATAAAAGGGAAGAAGACTTTCATAACGCCTTAAAACATTTAATTCAACTTGCAAAAAAGATCTATGTAAAGGAAATTATTATCAACGCATCAGAAGGCACATCTTTATACAGTGCGTTAATAAAATTAACAACACCACAACCATCCTGGCCCGCAGGTTATTTGAATTTCAGGAATGAAATGGATGCAGCAGAGCTTGTATTTAATTCCGCAGATTTTGATACCTATTAATGCACGGTATAAAAAACAAAAAGGCGAAGATCATATCTCCGCCTTTTTAAATAAGCGTATTCAATAAATTATTCTACATCTCCGGGCACCACCTTCACTAACTCAACTTCAAATATCACCGCTGCATTTGGCGGAATTGGACCACCACCCATTTGCCCGTAACCAAGCTCTGAAGGAATATAAAGTTTCCATTTGCTTCCTTCTTTCATCAGCAATAATGCTTCGGTCCATCCTTTCATATAGTCTTTCACCGGGTAAGGAGCTGGCAGGGGCTTGCCCACATTACTCTCTATTGGCGATCCGTCTAATAGCGTTCCGGTATAAAACACCTGTACTTTATCAGTTATTACAGGAGTTGCCCCGGTTCCTTCGGTTATTACTTCATATTGCAAACCGCTTGCAGTCGTAATTATGCCGGGTTTAGTTTTATTGTCTTCAAGGAATTTTTTTCCTTCATCAAGACTCTTTTTTGCTTTTTCCAATTGCATTTTCTGGAAATAACCATTCAGGTAAGCCAAACTTGATTCATTATCCATTAAAGCAGTTGTATCATCAGCAAATGCCAGCTTCATGGCCTGGATCATAAGATCTGTGTTTAGATCTGTAAGTCCCTGTTTTTGCAGGCTTTCGCCTATATTAATGCCTAATGCATAACTTACAGAATCGTTTGAATTGGTTAACGCACCGGTGGTGGATGCATTTTTTTTAGAGCTCTCGCACGATACAATTATAACTGTGATGGCGAGAAGGAAATACTTAATTTTCATTGCGTTGATTTTATTTTTGGAGGGGCAAAGATAGGTGGCAGGGCTGAGAAAATGAAACAGGATTAATCATTAGGCAGTAGCAGTTAGCAGTGTGCAGTCAACTGTCTTCAGTCAGTAGTTAATACGCTTTTCAAAGAAGCAGTGTATTTCATAACATCCTGAATTCAACTGCCCACTGTCAACTGCATTTAAATCAATCCTCTTGCTTTCAGCTCCAGGTATTTATTAATAGTATTAATGGAAAGATCGGCAGGGGAAGTGATGATAGTTTGAATACCGTATTTATTTAATTCCTGCCGGATGAGATTTTTTTCAACCGCAAATTTTTCTGCTATTGTCGTGAGATAAATATCTTCAAGGTTTGTTGCTTCTGTTTTGCTGTAGCGCACAATTTCATCATTCTCAAAAAAGATAACAACTAATAAATGCAGCTTATTTATTTTGCGCAGAATATTTACTACCCTTTCAATAGCGTAAATACTTTCGAAATTGGTGAACAGGAAAATTAAGCTCCGCACTTTAATTGCATTGCGAATATGCAGATATAATAATTCATAATTCGCTTCATTAAACCTTTCCTTTTCGTTATATAAGGTTTCTAATATTTTTCTAAGATGCCCACGGTTTTTATCAGGTTGTAATGTTGTACCTATCGTATCGCTGAAAGTTATAAGCCCCGCTTTATCATATTTCCGCATTGCAATATTTGCTATAACCAGCGACGCATTAATTGCATAATCCAATAAGCTCAGTTCATCAAAAGGCATTTTCATTGTCCGGCTCTTATCGAGGATACAAAAGAGTTGCTGTGCTTTCTCATCTTCATAATGATTTACCATTATGTCTCCTGTTCTTCCTGTAGCTTTCCAGTTAATACTTCTTATATCGTCGCCCTTTACATATTTTTTTATCTGGTCAAATTCATAACTATGCCCTATGCGGCGCATTTTTTTTACACCTTCAAAAAATGCGATCCTGCTTAAAGTGCGCAATTCATATTTTTTCATTTGCAGGATGGATGGATAAACCTGTGTTGTATTTCTTTTATCGAAGACAAAGCGGCGTTGTATTAATCCCAGAAATGTATGAGCGAAAATATTGATGTTGCGAAAAATATAAACTCCTCTTTTAACAGGGCGCAACTGGTAGGTTAATCTTTTTTCATCTCTTGCAGCTATTGTGTAATTAATATAAAAATCTCTTTTCTGTAACTGATAAGGCAGCTCGTCAATAATGCGAAGATGTAGTGTAATGTTTGACCTGCTTGTTAATTCAAGATGCACAGGGTTTTCATCACTCAATGAAAAAACATCACTCACATTTCTTTCACATAATAACCTGGTAGTTGGGTTAAATAATAAAATAATATCAACAAGACAAAAAGCGATGAATACAATTAATGTTGCCTGCCCGAGTGGAAATAAATAACTATAGCCGAAACTCAATGCAAACAATACGGCAACAATTCCGAGCAGGAAATAAAATCTTGATCTTATATAAATATTTCTGAACGGGTTTTTCACCTTGGCACTTCTATTTTTTCAATGATTGATTTAATTGCCATTTCCGTATCCATTCCTTCCAGTTCTTTATCAGGGCTTAAGATAATTCTGTGATTCAAAACAGGATACGCAACAAAATGAATATCATCAGGTGTAACAAAATTCCTTCCGCTCATTGCAGCAATTGCTTTTGATGATTTCATGATAGCAAGTGAAGCTCTTGGTGATGCGCCAAGAAAAAGATCGCCATGATTTCTTGTGCTGAAAACAATATTTGCTATGTAGTCCAGCAACTCCTCTTTAATAAAAACTTTTTCAACAATGTCTCTGCATGTTTTAAGCTCATCCGCATTTAATACAGGTTGAACATTTTCCTGTTGCCTGTTTGTGAAATCATTTTTAAAGCGATAGAGAATTTGTTTTTCTTCTTCTAAAGATGGGTATGTGATTTTTATGCGAAATAAAAAACGGTCTAATTGTGCCTCTGGCAATTTATATGTTCCTTCCTGCTCAATCGGGTTTTGTGTTGCAATTACATAGAAAGGAAAATTCATTTTATAAGTTTCTCCATCTATTGTAATCTGTTGTTCTTCCATTACCTCAAATAGAGCCGATTGCGTTTTAGCAGGAGAGCGGTTTATTTCATCAATCAAAACAATATTTGAAAAAATAGGCCCTTTGCGAAAAGTAAATTCAAATGTTTTTTGATTGAATACGGATGTTCCTAAAACATCTGTAGGCATAAGATCAGGCGTAAATTGGATCCTTGAGAAATTTGTATTTATTGTTCTTGCAAGCAGCCGAGCAGATAATGTTTTGGCAATGCCGGGCACTCCTTCAATTAAAATATGCCCGCCTGAAAAGATACCTGCAATCAAGAGATCAATTAATTTATTTTGCCCGACAATAACTTTTTTTAATTCATTGCGGATATTCATTACCTGCATTGCTATTTGCTGTAATTCGGGTGATGTTTCCTGGTAAAAATTATTTTCCTCCATAGTTATTATTTACATGTTTTATAAAATGTGTCTGTGAGATGATGAAAATCCATCAGGTCTTTATCAGTGACCTCAAATTGTTTTTCAAGATATTGATATGTATTGAATATGTATTTTAGATCCTGTTCAGATATTTGCGATTTCATGGAAAGTTTTGAAATAAAATCTTCAGATACAGAAGCGGCAGACAATTTATATTTATTCTTTATAAAATATTGCAGCAGCTTCATCTTTTGATGGATGAGTTGTTTTTTGTCTTCGCTCAGATAATACATGCGCCCGATAGTTTGAACAAATTCTAATGAACGATTAATATTTGGTTCGGTAACGGGAATTGTTTGCTGCATTCTTTTGCTGCGGAAAAATATAAATATCAAAACCCCGGCAACTATTGTATACCATGCCCAGCGCAGTGAGGTTTGTGAAAGAATAAATTTTAACGGACCTTCTTCCTGTGCTGCTATATAATCTCCGCTGTATTCTCTTTTAGAAAATTCATCCCAAACAATGTCTCCTTCATCCAGGTGTGATAACAATTTAGATGTGTATTCAAGATTTGATTCCTGAATGAGATAGAAATTTGTGAGCAGAATAGGAGTGGAGCAAATGTAAATATTGCCCCGCCCATGTTCAATTTTAATAAAGTTATAACCGCCACTGCTTAATTTTCCCAGCGGTTCAACATTATATTTTGTATCACCCTTAATAAAGTCTTCTGTAAAATATTTCCACCCATAGTATTCATATTTATCCTGCATCTGGAATATGTATGTGTAGCCATTTGTACCTGAGAGTTCCGGATCAACAAAATTGATATTTATATTTTGTGATGATAAAGTTGTGATGATATTATTATCAGTTGTGTAGCTGTCGTCCTGGAAAAAATCTTCATTAAAGTTAAAAATAGAATCTGTATTAATTTCTTCATCTTCGGGTATTTCCATGTACACTTCTTCATCAATTAATGTGTCTTCGGGTATCTCATATTCGTAAGTATAAAAGAGTTCTTGTGCGAATTCATCAGAAAAATATTTTGCAGCAATAAACGCATCATTCCCCCTTTCAATAAAATCTAAAAATACCCGGATAGTTGAATCATTCATATGAAATGATTTCCCGGCAAAAAAATAATTCTTATTTTTTGTTATGGA